>DTXE01000530.1 GCA_012962595.1 Syntrophaceae bacterium
TCTTTAGGCATTCTTTATAGCCAAAGTTCTCAAATCCTACTTCTGCTCTTGCAAAGGCAGGAGATTCAGCAATAATTACTCTTCTTTTATAAAAAGATTTTAGCACATCAAGTATGGCTGTAACACTATCAACGTGAGTTGCTGCCAGCTGCCTTCGGACTGATACAAAATTTGGTTTAATGACTACCTGTTTATTGCCAATAGCTTTTCTTATATCCTCTTCAATAAGTTTTAGGGCTGTGAACATATTGTCTCTTCTGTCATCACCTTTCACCAGAGCAACCGTAGAAACCCTGTCAGCTTTCCTAGCGATGTGCCCACGAGCCTCAGTAGCCTTTACCCATGAGAGCCATTCCAAGCCAAATGTTATCCCTACCATTCCCAAAGGCGCACATTTTATGAATGTTCTTCTGGTAATTTCTCCACCTATTTTCTTGTGGTAATCATTTGTGGAATGATCCCTCCTTCTTTTACAATGTGTATACTCTGATTCTTTAACCATGTTCCTCGCTCTATTACCATAAAGCGAGGAAAAATTCTATTGTTCTTTTTTTGAATTAAATGGTTATTTATTTTACTCGGTAAAATGAAACTTATAACCGGTGCTGAGTTGACTCAATAGCCATTTGAATTGCTTTTAGTCAAAGGACCCGACCAGAGTTTGACCAAGAGATTAAATGGATTTATAGGTGGGCATGGTCAAAAATAAAGGGTTGACCAACATATCCTTTTGATCAACCCCTTATTTTCATTGGTGGAGCTGACGGGACTTGAACCCGTGACCTCTTGAATGCCATTCAAGCGCTCTCCCAAACTGAGCTACAGCCCCACTGTTATTGTTATTGCAAGTTACCACAGAATATGAAATATGTCAAGGTTGTCCTTGACAGATAAGCCTTTCCTGAATATAATTCTAAAGTTTGAGGATATGCCGGAGTGGTGGAACTGGTAGACGCAGGGGACTCAAAATCCCCCGGAGCAAGGCTTCCGTGCGAGTTCGAGTCTCGCCTCCGGCACCAGTGAATCCAGACATTACTATTTGCGTCAAGGTTACCTTCCCTCTATGCTATCCTTATTCATTTTTGGTACTATGATTTTAGACTAAATTATGAGGTGTGTTAGCATACAAGAAGGGATTATGTGAGGATGAGGTTTATGAAGGTATCAGTCAAAAAAGGAAGAATAGAAAAGATTCCTTCGGAGGCCATTTTTCTCCCACATTTCGCGGATAATGATAAGCTTGGATATAGTGCACAACTTTTGGACAAGGCTACCGGTGGACTTCTTACAGAAGTCATTGGTACTGGTGACTTTAAGGGTGAACTTCACCAGACCTATATTTTGTTGACAAGACAAGCCATTCCTGCAAAACGGATTCTACTGGTAGGGTGTGGAAGAAAATCTAATTTTAACTTAGTGAAGTTAAGAGCGGTGATCGTAAAGGCTGGGCAAAAGGTGAGGGATCTAGGATGGAAAAGTTTAACCATTCCCTTATCCCCGGAGATTATTGAGGGGGTGCCACTGGAAGATTTGGCTCAAGTTTATGTGGAAGGGATTTATAGTGGTTTATACCGGTTTACACAGTTTAGAACCACTGAGAGGAAAAGGGTAAAGGAGCTGGAGCAATTAACCCTGGTAGGAGAGGATGGGGTAAATCTCAAAAGAGTGCGGGAAGGGGTAAATAGAGGAGAGATAATCTCAGATTCCCTCTCTTTGGTGAGGGACTTAGTTTCCTCTCCCAGCAATAAAATAACCCCCACCATGCTAGCAGAAACTGCCCAAAGAATTGCTCGTGAAAATGGTCTAAGATGCAAGGTTTTGGGTCTCGCTCAAATCAAAAAATTGGGTATGGGAGCTTTTCTAGCGGTAGCCAAAGGGAGTCAAGAGCCTGCCAAATTTATCACATTAGAATATAGACCAAAAGTAAAGGGTGCCAAGACCATTGCCCTTGTGGGAAAGGGAATCACTTTCGATAGCGGTGGAATTTCCTTAAAGCCCTCTAAAGATATGGATAAGATGAAGGCAGATATGGCAGGAGGGGCTGTAGTGATGGGAGTCATTCAGGCGGTTTCCCAGCTTAATCTTTCCCTCCATGTGGTGGCCATAATCCCGGCAACGGAAAATCTTCCCAGTGGTTCAGCATACAAACCAGGGGATGTAATATCTTCCTTTTCTGGTCAGACTATAGAGGTCACATCCACAGATGCGGAAGGTAGGCTAATCTTGGCCGATGCCATAGCCTACTCCCTAAAATACCATCCTTCTGCTATCATAGATGTGGCTACACTTACAGGTGCCTGTATTATTGCCCTCGGTGACTATGTTACGGGAATACTTGGAAATGATGATGATTTGATGGCTCAAGTTAAAAAGGCATCCCGTGTCACTGGGGAGATGGTATGGGAACTTCCCCTTTTAGAGGAATACTTTGAATACTTGAAGAGTGATATTGCTGATTTTAAAAATGCCGGAGGCCGTGAGGCAGGGACTATACAAGGTGCTATCTTTCTAAGTAAATTTGTCAAAAACCGCCCCTGGGTCCATTTAGATATAGCGGGAACGGCCTGGATAGACAAGGACAAGCCCTACCACGCAAAAGGAGCCACTGGCATAGGTGTGAGGCTCCTTGTTCAGGTGCTGAGGCAATTGAGCGAATAGATCTTCAAATCCTCTCCATAAATCTATAGGAGATACCATGTCCTTTGAGGGGTACTATCAAGCCATAAAATCTGGAGGGTCGTTAATCGAGAACTTAACAGAGTTTGGAGGTAAGACTCGCAAAGAGCTAGGGCCAGAGAGGAACCTGGTGGTCTCTCTACTTCGAGAAAGTCTTAGAAAAATGTGAGGAATTTTTTATTGACAAAATATTGGCTTTTCAATATTTTAACAAACTTAACTTATATTTAGAGAAGGGGCTTAATGAAGATTAAATGTGAAGATATTGGAGATTCTGGTCTGACTTCAAGTTTTCTGAAGGATGTAGATTGGCTTAATGAATTGATAAGTGATCTAAAGACTAAGGATTTCTCATTCTCAAAACCAATGAATCTCACTTTAACAGCCACCAGGTCAGGAGGGAATATCTTCATCAGGGGAAAAATCAAAACCACGGTAATTTTGTCTTGTGCCCGGTGTTTGGAATCCTTTGAATATCCTGTAAACACGGATATGAATCTTACATTTGTACCTGCCTCTGAAAGGCCCCTACAAGTGGAAGATACCCCCGCTGAGTTAGAATTTTATGAAGGCGATACCATAGACTTATCTAAAGACATGAGGGACCAGATTTTACTAGCTATACCTCTCAAACCTCTTTGTAAAGACTCTTGCAAAGGTTTATGCCCCCAATGTGGGGTGAATCTCAATATGGAATCTTGTAACTGCCACAGGGTTACATTCCATTCCAAGTTTGAAATCTTGAGGGGGCTTGTTAAATAAAGAAAAGGGGATCAAAATGGCTTTGCCTAAGAGAAAGATATCTAAATCTAGGAGAAATAAGCGAAGAGCCCACCATAAGGTGATACTGCCTGGCTTATCCCTATGTCCTCAATGCAATGAGCCTAAGCTTCCCCATCGTGCCTGCCTCATGTGTGGCACCTATAGAGGCCGAAAGATCATAAAGGTTGAGGAAGTCTAAGAACCTTCAGGGTGTAGACTATGAACATAGCTGTAGATGCCATGGGAGGAGATAAGGCCCCGCGAGCGACTGTAGAAGGGGCCATTTTGGCATATAGAGAATACGGCATACCAACGATTCTAGTAGGGAATGAAAGACTGATTCAAGAGGAACTTACAAGACATTATATCAAGGATGATAAGCTTCAAATACATCATGCTACCCAGGTTGCAGGGATGGCCGAATCTCCCACAGATATTCTGCGCAAAAAGAAGGATGCCTCTATTTGTGTAGCCCTAGAATTGATCAAGAAAGGGGAAGCCCAGGCAGTGGTAAGCGCTGGAAGTTCGGGGGCTACTTTAGCAGGAGCCATATTCATATTAGGAAAGTTAAAAAATGTTGATAGACCTGCCTTAGCGGGTGTATTCCCCACGTTAAAGGGCCCCACAGTAATGATAGATGTGGGAGCTAATGTACACTGTAAGTCTTTACATCTAGTTCAGTTTGGAATTATGGCCAGCATTTTTGCTGAAAACATCTTAGGTATAAAGAATCCCAGAGTAGGACTATTAAATATAGGTGAGGAGGATTCCAAAGGAAATCGTATAGTTCGTGAGGCCTATGAGACCTTAAGGAAGAGTAACCTTAATTTTGTAGGCAATGTGGAAGGAAGGGAGATTTTTACTGGCAATTTGGACGTGGTGGTATGCGATGGTTTTGTGGGCAACATCTGTTTGAAGCTGAGCGAAGGTTTGGCAGAAGCCACTGGCATTATGTTAAAAAATGAGATAAAGAAAAATTTGCTTGCTAAGTTTGGATATTTCTTGGCTAGAAATGCCTTTTACAATTTTAGAAAGAGGGTTGATTACAGCGAATATGGAGGGGTTCCCCTTCTGGGAATTAATGGAATTGTAATAATTTGTCATGGTATATCTACCCCAAAAGCCATTAAGAACGCCATCCGTGTGGCCAAGGGCTTGGTAGAAAAAAAGGTTAATGAACATCTTTTGATTAGATTAAAGGAATTCAGCGAGTCAAAAAATTATAATTCTAAATGACTATTCACTTTACTCAGTAATATCATTCTACGGGCAGGAGGGTTTCCTCTCAATCCTCCTGCCCAAGGGGGACCGGATACTGAGTTAACTCACTAATTGTTTAATTCTAAGTAAGTTCCTAATGAGGTGTTAATGGACTATTTCCTGACAGATAAGCAAAAGATGATAAAGAACCTGGCTAGACGGATTGCCGAGGAGAAGATAAAACCCAAACGTGCCGAATTAGACGAAAAAGAAGAATTTCCCTGGGAACTCATGGATATTTTGGCAAAATCAGACCTTTTTGGGCTGATTATTCCTACGGAATACGGTGGCTTTGGGGGAGGGTGCTTTGAAAACTGTTTGGCGGTTGAAGAATTGGGCCGTGCCTGTATCGGTGTGGCAACTACCTTTGCTGCCAGTGGCTTAGGGGCCTATCCTATCTTGTTTTATGGCACTGAGGAGCAGAAACGAAAATATCTGCCAGAGATAGCAAGTGGACGCAAATTGGCAGCCTTTGCCCTCACGGAATCTAGCGCTGGAAGCGATGCTGCAGGGATACAAACCCAGGCTACGTCAAGTGGCGACGTATATATATTAAATGGGACTAAGCAGTGGATAACTAATGGAGGCGAGGCGGAAGTTTACTCTGTTATCGCCATGACCGATCGGACGCGGGGTGCTAGGGGCGCAAGTGCCTTTATCGTGGAGAAGGGTGATCCTGGATTCAGTTTTGGGAGAAAGGAAAAAAAGATGGGAATAAGGTGCTCATCTACTAGAGAGCTCATCTTTGATAACTGCCGAATCCCCAAAGATAGAATCATTGGCCGTGAGGGGATGGGGTTTATCATTGCCATGAAGACCTTTGATGAAGCCCGTCCAGGCATAGGGGCCCTTTCCGTAGGGCTGGCTCAAGGCGCCCTGGATGAGGCAGTGAGGTTTGCAAAGGAGCGGGTGCAATTTGGGAAACCCATTATATCCTTTCAGGCCATTCAGCATATGCTTGCAGATATGGCCACTTTAACAGAGGCTGCCAGGGCCTTAGTTTACGCAGTTGCTAGATATATAGATACTAGGCCCAGAGATTTTTCCAAGGTTTCAGCAATGGCCAAGCTTTTTCCCAGCGATGTGGCCATGAAGGTTACCACCGATGCTGTTCAGATCCTTGGAGGGCATGGCTATATGAGGGATTATCCTGTGGAGAAAATGATGAGAGATGCCAAGATACTTCAAATTTACGAGGGAACCAATCAGATTCAGCGGAATATTATTGGACAGGCATTGAATAAGGAGTATGGAAAGAAGTTTTAAATTTTGAACTTTGATATGTGGGTTTTACGTTCTTAGTATGGATATTATTGTTTGCATAAAGCAGGTTCCAGACACCGGGCAAGTGAAAATTGATCCCCATACCCACACCTTGATTCGAGAAGGCGTGGAGAGCATAATCAACCCCTATGACAGATATGCCATAGAGGAGGGGGTGAGGATTAAAGAACGTTATGGAGGCAAAGTTACCGCTATAAGCATGGGACCTCCCCAGGCAAAGGAGGCACTTAAGGAAGCCATATCATGTGGAGTGGACGAGGCAGTTTTACTTTGTGACAGGGCCTTTGCCGGGGCAGATACCTTGGCTACCACTTATACTTTGGCCAAAGGCATTGAACAAATCGGCAGATTCGATCTAATTATCTGTGGAAAGCAAACCATTGATGGAGACACTGCCCAAGTGGGGCCCGGTGTTGCAGAGCGACTAGATATCCCTTATGTCTCGTACGTGAGGAAGATAGAATTTATAGGGAATAGGTGTGCAAGGGTGGAGCGGATGATGGATGACGGTTACGATATTCTGGAGATGGATCTTCCTGCTTTAATAACTGTGACTAAGGAAATTAATGAACCTAGACTCCCATCGCTTAAGGGGGAGGTACGTGCAGCGAGTATAGAGATTCCCATGTACACAGCTAAAGATTTAGGCATAGATATTAATAAGATAGGACTTGCAGGATCTGCCACGGAGGTTATCAAAATATTCCCACCTCCTAAAAAAGGACAGTATGAGCGAATTGAGGGGACTTTAGATGAACAGGTAGAGACCCTGCTTAAGAAGTTAAAAGAGCTGGGTATTATTAATATACCTCTGTAGCAAGAAGCAAGAAATGAGTATAAAGGTAGATAAAGAGAAATGTACGGGCTGTGAGACTTGCGTCGATACCTGCCCCTTTGGAGCTATTACCATGGTTGAGGGGAAGGCAGACATAGGTGATCAATGCAACCTGTGCGGGGCCTGCCAAGAGGTATGTGAAGTAGGTGCTATCTCTATAGAGGCCATTGAAAAGGAGGAAGTCCAAGATAAAGAAGCCTACAAGGGGATATGGGTTTATGGCGAGTATAGGAAGGGCAGAATAGCTCCAGTGGTTTATGAATTGTTAGGAGAGGGCCGGAGGCTGGCTCATAAGCTTAACGTGGATGTATCATGTATACTTTTAGGCTATGAATTAAAGGATAAAACTAGGGATTTGATTGGATATGGAGCAGATAAGGTCTACCTAGTAGATGATGCTATACTTAAAGACTTCAGAGATGATGTGTATGGTGATGTCCTTACAGATTTGATTGAAAAGCATAAACCCGAGATCTTCTTGGCTGGTGCTACTTCTATAGGGCGTTCATTAATTCCTAAGGTTGCAACACATCTAAATACAGGCCTGACCGCCGATTGTACCGATTTTGATATAGATCTAGAAAAACGCCTTCTTCTTCAAACCCGTCCTGCTTTTGGTGGGAATATCATGGCTACCATAGTCTGTCCTGACAGGCGGCCCCAAATGGCTACTGTAAGACCCAAGGTGATGAAGAAGATGGCATTTGATGAGAATCGTGAAGGAGAAATAATCAAAGTTACCCTAGATTCTATTAATATTAAGGCCAGGACACGGTTTATTGAGTCCGTACAGCAGGTAAGCGATGCACCCAATTTAAGTGAAGCCGATGTGATAGTTTCAGGAGGGAGAGGACTAAAGGATTCTAAAAACTTTGGGTTACTCCAGGAACTGGCAACCTTATTAAATGGGGCAGTAGGTGCCTCACGGGGAGCAGTAGATGCAGGTTGGATTCCCTATTTCCATCAGGTGGGACAGACCGGAAAGACAGTATGTCCCAAGTTATATATTGCTTGTGGCATATCGGGTGCAGTGCAGCACCTTGTAGGAATGCAATCATCGGAAGTGATTGTGGCCATCAACACCGACCCTCATGCCCGTATATTTGACGTGGCCACATTTGGTATCGTAAGGGATTTGTTTGAGGTGGTTCCCGCATTAACAAAAAGGATTAAACAGGCAATAGGATGTGAGTGATGGAAACCCTGGGGTTAGAAGAAAAGATCGCCTTTATAACTGGTGGCTCAAGGGGTATCGGAAGGGCTATTGCCCTATATTTAGCAAAATTCAAGGTAAGGGTGATAATCAACTACATTGCCAATGTGGATGCGGCCAATGAAACCCTTACCCTTATTAAGGGACATGGTGGATTGGGGTATGCCTATCCTTTTGATATATCATCCTTCAAAGCTGTCCAAGATTCCTTTAAAGGAATTTTGAAGGAGTTTGGAAGAATTGACTATCTCGTTAATAATGCGGGTGTTACCCGGGATAATCTAATGGTGGCATTGAAGGAGGAGGACTGGGACCGAGTATTGGATATAAACTTGAAGGGGGTATTCAATTGTACAAAGGCAGTGGCTAAGTCCATGATTAAACAGAGGTATGGTAGGATTGTAAATATAGCCTCTGTAGTGGGTGTTATGGGAAATGCAGGTCAGGCAAACTATGCCGCCTCCAAGGCAGGTATGATTGGATTTACCAAAGCAGTGGCCAAAGAATTGGCTCCCCGGGGGATTACGGTTAATGCTATTGCTCCGGGTTTTATAGAGACCGAAATGACCAAGGATCTATCACCTGAGATTAAGCAAGATTTGCTCAGTCGGATACCATTGGCTCGCTTTGGCGATCCTATGGAGGTGGCTCGTGTAGTAGGATTCTTACTTTCCGATGCGGCTAGTTATATTACAGGCCAAGTAATTCATGTAAACGGTGGTTTGTACATGTAGA
>DTXE01000531.1 GCA_012962595.1 Syntrophaceae bacterium
GCCGTATCGATGCCTAAAAACGCGATGCCTAGAGACGCGAAGCATCGCGTCTCTACAAATACAATTATCGTTTCGACACGATGCATCGCGTCGAAACCGTCTCGAAGCGATGCATAGAAACGCGATGATGCCTAGAGACGCGAAGCATCGCGTCTCTACAAATAATTAGTTCAACCCATCAGCCTGAGCGAGCAGGTTATTTATTTCGAGTTCAGCTTCGATAGCATAAATATCCTGCTGCATCTCATCAAGCGTATTATCGATATTGCCACCAATACCACCAACATCGTCTTCAATATTGCTGTACTCTTGAATAGTACGCATCGCATCAAGCATATCTCGCTTCGCCTCTAAATGAGCAACCTTCAATTTCACTAAATCAAGATTGTCAATCAGTTTCTTTAGCGTACTCCCCATCTTCGTTTCCGCACCATGAAGTTGTTTGAGAAAATGTGCCATCTCTTGGATGGTGCTATCCAAAATCGCGATTTTTTCAGGCGAAGCCCCTGAGTTTTCAAGCGCGGTACGTGAAGCTTTCTTCGCTTCCAACTTCTGTTCAAACGTCTTGCGTGACACTTTCACCTTGATCAGATTGCCTCTGACTTCATTTATCTTGTTCTCGTACTTCTGAACAGCGATATCGCCCTTGCCAACCATATCTTGAATCTGGTTGGTAACTCGTTTCTTCAGAACATCAATGGTAGCCATCCCCTGCTCACCACAGCCAAGGGGGGCTAATATCAGGAAAACTAAGGGTAACCATTTCAATTTATTCATAAAGTTCCTCCTCTATCAGAGATTTTGTGGTTTCAGCACTCGCTAATACCGCTTTAGCCTCTATTAAGAGTGTTTGTGAAGTTTCGCTAAATTTCTGTCTACCTTGGATTTCATCAATTTTATAGGCTACATAAGCCGCCTCCACTTTTTCATAAATCGTGTTCAACGTCACATTTAAATCCTTGTGAAGTGCTTGCCATTGTTTGAGTGATTTTTTAATCATCTCACGTTGATTCGGAAATCGATCTTTCAGATCGTACAACAATTGCACTTTATTATCAGCAATCGCCATCTCCTGATCCATTTTAAACATCGTTTGATGTAATTCAGGATTGATTTCCTTCACAAACAATAAAACATTATCTTTTGCATCAACGACTTCCTCCTGTTCCTCACAGCCATAAGGAATGAAAAGTATTATGAATAAAAATAATATCACCTTATTCATAAAGAGGTTCCTCTATAACGGATTTCGTAGCATCAGCATTCGCCAAAACGGCATTCGCTTCTTTTAAGAGTGCTTTTGAGATCACACGAAATTGATTTTCGCCTATCTCATTAATCTTATAGGCAATATACGCTTTTTCAACTGTCAGAGCAATATCATTTAATACTTGGTTTAATTGGCCAGTCAAATTGTGTCACTGTTCAAGTTTAGTTTGTTTCTTTGGAGTACAAACTTTAGTTTGTTTCGTGAAATAGACTTAGGGCAACCACAAGGGATTGCCCCTACAAGAAAAGGTTTGTGAACAAACAGGATTTATTTAATTTCTGCCTCTATCGTCGACTTTGTGATTTCAGCATTTGTCAAAGCCGCATTAGCCTCATCTAAGAGTGTCTTTGATACAACACTCAATTTATCTCTCCCCTGTATTTCATCAAGTCGATAGGCAACATAAGCTTGTTCTACCTGTTGATAGATATCCTGTGACACTTGATTTAATTGCCTCCTCAAAATTTTCCATTGATTAAGCTTTTGTTCAAGAATCGCATGATTTGGAAAATCTATTTTTAACTCAACGAGTTGTTGAATCTTATTTTCAATAGCCCCTATTTCCACCCTGATTTCAATCAACTTTTGATTTAACTGAGGATTCATGTTGTCTAAAAAAGACATCACAGCCTGTTGAATTTCTCTCGCATGTTTTTCGACGGCCGTTTTTTCTTGTCTCGCCTCCCATTCTTGATACCAATCAATCCCTTTCTCAGTCCAAATCGTACCAGCAATGGCAATAATCAGAACCGCAAACGTTATACCGCAACTTGTTTTAACTTTGACAACTTTACGAAATAAAAAACTAGCGATAAAAAACCATAAAAAAAAGATGACAAACTTCATTATCAACGACATGATTATATGATCCTTGACTCAAACAGAAAATGGGCTCGCGCGTGGGATTGCCCCTACAATATTCAATGGCGATTATAAAATCCTAGACTGATGTACCAACACTTATTCAGTCAGGAGAGCTTAAATATTCCCAGTTAAAATAAGACGTAATGAAAAATCTGTGAGGCTAAACTATAGTTTTTTGTTATAATGTGTCAACTTTTTATCCTTCTTGACATATAATAAAAATATGGATAAAGACCTTGGGCTCGATATTCTAACTATAGGTCAAGATTTTGAATGACTGCTTGAGGCAAGAAATCAAATGTTTGAAAGCCTATCTGAAAGACTAAATTCTGTTTTTAGGAAACTCAAAGGCCACGGAAAGCTCAATGAGCAGAATATCAAAGAGGGCTTAAGGGAGGTTCGCATGGCCCTCCTTGAGGCTGATGTTCACTACAAGGTGGCTAGAGACTTTATTGAATCTGTGAGGCAAAGGGCAATAGGGCAAGAGGTCATGGAAAGCCTGACACCTGCCCAACAGGTTATAAAGATCGTTCATGAAGAATTGACTGCGCTCATGGGGGGTGTAAATCCTGGTCTTGATCTTAAAGGTCAACCTTCAGCCATTATGCTGGTAGGGCTACAGGGCTCTGGTAAAACTACAACCGCGGCAAAGCTCGCTAGGTTCATAAAAGAGAATAAAAACCGTCGCCCATATCTGGTTCCCGCAGACATCTATCGGCCAGCGGCCATAGAGCAACTAGAAAAACTGGGAAATCACATTGGGGTACCGGTATACATTCCTGATCCTCAAATGAGCCCTATAGATATCTGTACTAATGCCATGGCTAAGGCGAGGACTGATGGTTATGATATAGTGATATTGGATACCGCTGGTCGTCTTCATATAAATGAGGCCCTCATGGAAGAACTAAGGAAGATAAAAGATAGAATTTATCCTTCTGAGATTCTACTTGTGGCGGATGCCATGACAGGACAGGATGCGGTTAATGTTGCTCAAACATTTAATGAATGGCTGAATATCGATGGTGTCATCTTGACTAAGATGGAAGGAGATGCCAGAGGGGGTGCCGCCCTTTCCATTAAGGCAGTTACTGGTACACCTATCAAATTCATAGGGGTGGGTGAGAAAATAGATGCACTAGAGCTATTTCATCCAGATAGAGTGGCCTCTAGAATTCTGGGAATGGGTGATATACTTTCTCTGGTGGAAAAGGTGCAGGCAACTATCGATGAGAAAAAGGCAAGAGAGCTAGAGAAAAAGATACGTAAGGATAGCTTTACGCTGGAGGATTTTAGAGATCAGTTAAGACAGATTCGGAAGATAGGAACACTAGAGCAGATATTAGGAATGATGCCTGGTATGGGGAAAATAAAAGGTTTGAAGAACTTAAGGCCTGATGAGAAAGAACTGGTAAAGATTGAGGCCATTATTAACTCCATGACCCCTAAGGAAAGGCAGAACTATGTTATTATCAATGGCAGCCGGCGGAAGAGAATTGCTAAAGGAAGTGGTACTACTGTTCAGGATGTGAATAGACTTTTAAAAAACTACAGTCAGGCCCTCAAGATCATTAAAAAACTCAATAAGGGAGGTATGTGGGGTTTGGGAAGGCGTGGATCTATCCCTTATGTTTAAAAAGTGAAAGGAGGTGATGTAAGGGGTGGCGGTGAAGATTAGATTAACCAGGAGGGGATCTAAAAAGAGACCTTTCTACAGGATGGTGGCGGCAGATTCAGAAGCGCCTAGAGATGGTAAATTTCTTGAGATTATTGGAACCTATAATCCCTTGAAGGAACCGGCAGAGGTTATAGTTAATCAAGAGAAATTGACTAAGTGGATTAAGCGAGGTGCTCAACCTACATCAACGGTCAAAAGTCTATTGAGAAAGAACGGCATATGGAAGGGAATCCTTGCTACTTGAATCTAAAAATGTGTGGAGGTAGTCACCATGAGGGAACTGATTGAATATATCGCTAAGGCACTAGTAGATAATCCAGGTGCTGTACAGGTTTCAGAAATTGAGGGCGAGCAGACTTCGGTAATAGAGCTAAAGGTGGCTAAAGAAGACCTGGGCAAGGTTATTGGAAAACAAGGCCGAACTGCCCGGGCTATGAGGACCATTTTAAGTGCTGCCTGTACAAAGGTGAGGAAAAGGGCAGTTTTAGAGATCATTGAATAAATCCCATATTCCCCCTTTTTTGGATACAGTATTTTAAATGGCCATAAGATGCTATAAATTGGGTTTTCAGGATACGGGATAAATGGTTCGTGAAAATCTGGTACCTCTGGGAAAAGTCGTAGGTACCCATGGGGTTAAGGGAGAGATAAAGGTTTTATCCTATGCAGAATCCTGGAAAACTTTTCAAGAAATAAAGGAGGTATTTATAAGGAAGGAGGAAGACTCACCAGAGAGGTATAAGATTGTTTTTATAAGGACCCAAAGGGAACTTATTTTAATAAGACTTCAGGGAATTCTTTCAAGGACAGAGGCCCAACAACTGATAGGTGCACAAATCTGTGTCCCTAGAGATAATTTGAAGGAATGTGAAGAAGGGGAATACTATTGGTGCGATATAATAGGGCTAAAGGTATACACAGAGGAAGGGAGGTATTTAGGTAGGGTAGAAAGGATCTTCCCCACTGGGGCTAACGATGTGTATGTGGCCTCTGATGGAATCCATGAGTATCTCGTTCCGGCCACATCTGAATGTGTGCAAGAGATAGATATTAAAAAGGGAGTTATGATAGTTAGACCTTTACCCGGGCTATGGGATCTAGATGATATTTGATGTTCTAACCTTATTTCCGGGAATGTTTCTATCACCTTTAAGTGAAAGCATTCTCAAAAGGGCTATAGAAAGGGGCATTATCCAAGTGAGGATTGTTAACATTAGGGACTATGCCATAAACAAGCATGGAACCGTGGACGATAGACCTTATGGCGGTGGGGAAGGGATGGTAATGAAGGTGGAGCCTATCGTAAGGGCTATCCGATCCCTTAAAAGTGAAGATGGCAATATTAGAGTAATTCTACTAACCCCCCAGGGAAGGCTGTTTAAGCAATCTATAGTTGAGGAACTCAGCCAATACTCTCACCTAGCCCTGATCTGTGGTAGGTACGAGGGTGTGGATGAAAGGGTAAAAACCTGCTATGTGGACGATGAAATATCCATTGGGGATTATATCCTTACCGGTGGTGAATTGGCGGCAATAGTAATCATTGATGCAGTGACCAGAGTTCTTCCGGGGGTCTTGGGGGGAGCCTTATCCGCTGAGTGTGAATCCTTTAAGGACGGCTTGTTAGAGTATCCTCAATATACCCGCCCTATTGAATTTGAGGGAAACCGAGTTCCCGAGGTCCTTTTATCTGGTAACCATAAAAAAATCAGAGAATGGCGAAGGAGGGAACAACTCAAAAGAACCCTTCTCAAGAGGCCTGATCTTCTGAAAATTGCACCCCTTTCGAAGGAAGACCTGAAGATTTTGGATGAAATTCGTGAGAACCTAAGGGAATGTGATTGAAAAGCTTGATCTTTATAGGCTTGCTTCACTATCCTGTGTACAATAAAAAAGGAGATACTGTTGCCTCTGCTATTACAAACTTTGATCTCCATGATATTGCCCGTGTGGCCAAGACTTATGGAATCCAGAGGCTTTATATAATAAATCCTTTTCGTGATCAAAAGAGATTGGCCCAAAGAATATTGGATCATTGGCTAAAAGGTCAGGGAAATATCTATAATCCTGTTAGGGCCAGGGCCCTAGAATTGGTTGACATAGTGCATTCATTAGAGGAGGCCATCCAAGATATTGTAGAAAGATGGGGTTATCGACCTAAACTTATTGTGACTGATGCTAAAATGCATTCTAACTGTATAAGCTACCCTGCCGCTCGTGAAATGCTTTGTGAGAAGGATACATACTTAATCCTATTTGGTACTGCTTGGGGTATAGCTAAGGAGGTGATGGACCGGGCAGACTACATCTTGGCCCCTATCCAAGGAAATTCAAATTATAACCATCTTTCAGTACGTTCGGCAGCTGCTATCATATTAGATAGGTTGCTGGGTGATAACAGGTAATTTGGGAGGCTAAAAATGGACCCTGTGGAATTCATGGAAAAAGAGCAAATGCGAGTGGACTTACCAGATTTCAAGTCTGGAGATACTGTGAGGGTTTATACCAAGGTAAAAGAGGGAGATAAGGAAAGAATACAGGTTTTTGAGGGAGTGGTTATCAGGAAAAGGAAAGGCAAAACCGGAGCTACCTTTACAGTTAGAAAGGTTTCGTATGGTGTTGGAGTGGAGAGGATCTTTCCCTTGCACTCACCGGCTATAGAAAAGATTAAGATAGTGTCAAAAGGAAGGGTTAGAAGATCGAGACTTTATTACCTAAGGAAACTGGCTGGAAAGGCTGCACGAATCAAAGAGAAGAGAGCCCCAAAAGGGACTAAAGGCGGCTTATAATCATAAATTAGCAAAAGGAGAATTGTGTGACAAAGGCTAGGCACACCATAGGAAAAAAGGGAGAAGATATAGCCCTCTCGCATTTAAAGGGGATGGGTTACAAGATAATTGCCCGAAACTATAAGAGCAAATTCGGTGAGATTGATATCATTGCAAAAGATAGGGATACCTTAGCATTTGTGGAGGTTAAGACCAGAAAGACCGACGAATTTGGTGGCCCTAAGATGGCAGTAACCGAAAGGAAACGGCGGCAGATTTCCAAAGTAGCTTCAGAATATCTAAAAAGGAGTGGATTATCCCATGTAAAAGCCAGATTTGATGTAGTGGCAATAAAATTGGAACAAGGTAGGAACAATATCGAGGTTGTGAAGGATGCCTTTGAGTCACCATAGTGAACAGGCAAAAGAAAGGTCGCTCCAAAATCGAAAAGGGCGTCTCTATATAGTTTCTACCCCTATAGGTAATTTAGAAGATATTACATTAAGAGCCCTCCGCATTCTTAGAGAAGTAGATCTTATTGCTGCGGAAGATACCCGCAGAACTCGAAAGCTACTCACACATTACCAGATTCATACCTCAGTTACTAGTTATCACGAATATAACAAAGACATTAAGGGCCCATCTCTAGTTAGCTCTTTAAAGAAAGGGACCAATATTGCACTTGTTTCCGATGCTGGAACTCCAGGTCTCTCCGACCCTGGCTTTTCACTCATTCGATTGGCCCTCACTCATGGTATAGAGGCAGTTCCTATTCCTGGGGTATCAGCTGCTATCACCGCCCTTAGTATATCCGGGCTTCCTACACATACCTTTACCTTTATAGGATTTTTGCCAAGAAAAAAAGGGAAGCGACTTAAATTACTTTCTCAATTGAGTCAGGAGGGACGAACCCTTATATTTTATGAATCGCCAAGGCGAATACTGAATCTTTTAAAGGAGTTGCTCTCTGTCACTGGAGATATAGAGGTAGTTCTGGCTAGAGAAATGACCAAAATGCATGAACAGGTTAAAAGGGGAAAGGTGAGTGAAGTTTTGGAGCAAATTAAGGGAGGGGAAATAAGGGGTGAGGTTACCCTGATTGTGAGCTGCCAAAACAGGTGAGATTACATGGGTCAAACAATTGATGATTTATTCGGGAAACCTAGGGCTTATTCTTGACTAAAATTCAAAACTATGCTACTAAGATTTCAGGCGCCCGTAGCTCAGAGGGATAGAGCGTCGGACTTCGAATCCGCAGGTCGCAGGTTCGAATCCTGCCGGGCGTGCCAGCCATATGGGATACTCCATTAATTCTGATTCCTAAATTTTCCATGAAGGTTACATTAGGCAATATATTGAGAATTTAACTTATGGGCAATGTATCGAAGATGATAAAACTAGTTGGCCAGAAGGAAGCTACCGAAAATCTTAAAAAAATAGGTTGCAATGCCAAATTCGTAGATAAGTCCTTTGATTTCAAGGAAATTGTTAAAAATCCCAATTGTGAATTATATCGGCAATGCCTGGAAATTGTGGCACATGTAATGCCTCCAGTTGCCAATTTTACCTGTATCGAATGTAAGAAATGTGAAACCCAGGATGCTGCTTCAGGGCGCAAAAAGGGCATCCGGCTGTCTTCTCACTTTTGAAATCTTTTCCTAAGAGCATAGCTTATCTTGACTTTTAGTCATCTTTTGGATACAAATAGTTTGTAATTTCATCGGGCCGTTAGCTCAACTGGTAGAGCAACTGACTCTTAATCAGTAGGTTCGGAGTTCGAGTCCCCGACGGCCCA
>DTXE01000532.1 GCA_012962595.1 Syntrophaceae bacterium
CCATGTTATATTTTAGAAAATCATGGATGGCATAGACCTCTCCATCACATCTGTAAAGAATGGCGCTCTTCGATTCCTGGATATTCCCTATCATTTCAAAATAATTTTTTGATCAATCTGGGCACCCTTTGATTTGACCCCTCTTTTCTCCTTTTTATAGACATGCCAATATCTCAATAAGTTAACAGCTATAACAAAGACTCCTAAGACCACCTGTATTTCACGTGTAAGACCAGCGGGGTAAAGAATAGGCAGAATATGCAGAATATAATGTTCTATAAACCCTCCCCAGTAGCCTGCCTCTCCACCTCTAACATGCAGCCAAATGATTTTCCGCCACCAAATGGATAGAATGCCTCCCAGGACAGCAAATAGTATGAGGGCAAAGTGAAACACAACAATGATGTCGGCAGGGAAAGGAAACGACATTTATCTCACACACTGCCTAATCTCTTTCTCAAACTATTTATCCTTCTTCCCAAGTCTTCTCCATCCATGAATGCCCTTTCAACTCTTCCCGGCAAAATACTCTCTAAAGCAAGCAAGAGTTCCCACCCAAAGCCTTTCTCAACACAAATCTCATCAATTGTTTCATGGTTATAGATACCCTTTTCCCTGGCAATCAGTTCGGCAAATTCATGAGCAATTATTCCCTTAGTCACATCATGGTCAATGGTATAGATAACAGAAATTCCATAAACATCCTCCCTACCCCTATAAATTAGTTCGGGCTTGAATCCAAGAATCTTCTCAAATTCCTCAAGCCTCATTGCCACACCGGGAGAGGATAGATGAAGCTGGAAATACGTTTTGAGCAAGGAAACTCTCTCCTTTATTTCATTATAACTTTCTCTGATCTTTAAAAAAATGTTTAAAACCTGTTCCTCCATGCACCCTCACCTAATTACTAAAACCTTCGCACCCCGAATTTTTCTCTCCTTAAGCTCCACCAAAGCCTTATTTGCCTCTTCCAATGCGAATTCCTGAACTTCAGGTCTAATAGGAATTTCAGCCGCCAGTTTCAAAAATTCTTTGACATCGCTCCTACCAACATTGGCTACACTCTTTATCTCCTTCTCTAACCAGAGATGGGTGGGATAATCCAATTTCATAAGATATTGCTTGTCTGCCTCTTCTTTACGAATAGCATTTATTACCAGTCTTCCACCCCTTTCTAAATTCTTCAAGGCTTCAACTACCGGCTTCCAACCTGGTGTGGTGTCAATAATACAGTCCAGTTTTTCGGGTGATTGCTGTTCAGTGTCGCCCGCCCACGTAGCCCCAAGTTCTTTAGCAAAATTTCTCTCCTTTTCACTCCTGGCAAAGACGAAGACTTTGGAGTTTGGATATTTGTGTCTTGCCATCTTCATTACAATGTGAGCCGAGGCCCCAAATCCTGTAAGTCCCAGGTTTTGTCCATCTTTGATGCCAGTCAATCTCAGGGACCGGTAGCCAATGGCACCGGCACATAAAAGGGGAGCCGCTTCCGAATCAGAAAATATGCTGGGGATAGGATAGGCAAAGTCTTCTAAAACAGTAATATACTGTGCATACCCTCCATTGGCATCCCTACCGGTAGCCTTAAAATTACTACATAAATTCTCATTACCTTCCAGGCAGAACTTACATCCTCCGCAAGCTGAGTAAATCCAGGCGATTCCCACCCTGTCTCCCATCTTAAACTTATTTGATTTGCTGGAGATTTCTTCCACTCTTCCAACCACTTGATGCCCCAGAACAACAGGGAAATGCGGTGGGGGCGTTCGCCCCTCAATTTCATCCAATTCGGTATGACAGACCCCGCAGGCCGAAACCTTCACCAACATTTCCCTCTCTCCTGGAACCGGATCTGGCAGATTCATCAATTCCAGAGGGTTTTTATTTTCTTCCAGACTACAGATCTTATTCAATACCATTGCCTTCATTTGATTCCAGCATCCCCCTCTCAAGTTCCGCTGAATCTCCTCCACATTAATTTCCTTATCTAAGTTTATCTATAAGCTGTTCCTTAGGAATACCATTCCATAGGCTAATCTTAGATAGGATATCGTTTAAGGTCCCTTTAAGCTGCGGCAGCTTTTGGGGCACTTTTAACCTCCGTTTCTGACAAGATCAGGATATTTAACGATTCTCCTTGGCTAACTTGTTCTTCAAAATGGAGCCATACTGCCTCTTTAATATTTTTCATTAATTCATCCATGCTCTTTCCTTGTGTAAACAGGTCTTCACCAATACCCCTCGCACACCAATATTCTCCATCAAAATAAGCCTCGACCTTCACTAACATAACCCTTGATCACCTCCTTGTTACTTGCATTCCTGCAATCCTAAGCACCTTCTTTTTGTGCCTATTATACATGTTTGTAAGTTTAAATCAAACAGAGCTATCTTTCAGCGTTTCCCCATTTTAGTCTCCTAAAAATTATACTAATTAGCCCATTAATACGGTGGCTAGGACTGGTAGGCAACTACCCAGAAAGAATCCGACTAATGATGGCTCTCAAGGTTGACATGAACGCAGTTAAACTGAAGGCTTTAGCAATCCTATCCATCTTTGTGTTTATCTTTGCCATACCTGTACAGGCTGAGATAGTTACCGGTTCAAAAATTGGGACACATCCCATTTTTCTTGACTATCAATTACTTTCATATTATACCCTTCGCATGCCACGTATAGCAAGGATAGCAGGCAGATTATGGGAATGCAGATTTCATTCTTATCAAAGCCATTTTGATAATATGTAATAATTTTCTGCATTTCTAATTGCGTAAATAAACTATTTTCAAGGGCCTCCTTTACATGGCTTAAGGCAGTGAAGGGGGGGCAAACAAGCACGTCAACTTCTTTGAAAC
>DTXE01000533.1 GCA_012962595.1 Syntrophaceae bacterium
ACCATTTTGAAGCGGCCTTGGATACTCCCGCTACACTTTTTCAAGGGCATAAAGCAAAAAAGAAATCCTCCTACCTATATTCCATTTTCATATTTGTTTGTGACTTAAGGCCATGAATGTTTCATTTTACGGAGCGAAAGAGATTTTTTCAGGGATGTCTCTATATTATCCTACCATCTTCAAGGATAAAGACCTTATGGGCCAAACCATAAGCCTGATCAATGTCGTGGGTTGCCACCATGATGGATATCCGCAATTGTGAGTTAAGTTCCTCAAGGAGGTCATTTAGTATAGATATGGTTTGAATATCCACATTGGCCGTGGGTTCATCCAGGAAGAGTACTTTGGGCTCTATGGCCAATGCCCGTGCAATGGCCACCCGTTGTATCTCGCCTCCTGAAAGTTCATGAGCCCTTCGTTTTTCAAAGCCAGAAAGTGCCACTTTTGCTAAACACTGGGTTATCCTATCCTTTATTTCAGATCTAGGGAAATTTCTAATCCTTAAGCCATAAGCCACATTATTCTCCACCGTGGTATCAAATAGATAAGGGTTTTGAGTGACCATAGTCATCTCCCGGCGGACACTAATTTTATCCTTTCCTGAGTTCCATATATCCAGGCCCTTATAAAGAATCCTCCCAGTAGATGGTGGTAAAAGTAGGTTTAATACACTTAGAAGTGTAGTCTTTCCCGCTCCATTTGTACCTAAAAAGGCATAGATCTTTCCTTCTTCTAGGGTTAAAGATGGTATATCCAGCACCTTTTTGCCATTATAAATCTTTGTTAAGTCCTGGATCTTAAAGAGATAATTCATATCTTTTTTGCCTGAAGTTGATAAAATACAATATTAATACCAAAGGCCATTATTAAAAGTATCATCCCTAAGGCCATGCACAATGCAAAATTTCCTTTAGCTGTTTCTAATGCAATGGCAGTAGTTATGTTTCTGGTATAGCCCCTGATATTGCCACCCACCATTATAGCGGAACCTACCTCGGTTATTACCCTGCCAAATGCTGCAATTATAGCAGATATAACTCCATACTTAGCTTCTTTTAGAACTGACCAACCCACCTGAAGTGGGTTAGCACCTAAGGTTAAAGCGGTAATCTTAACCCTGGGGTCTAAACTATGAACTGCAGAAAGGGTTAGCATAGTCACCATGGGTAGGGCTAGGATAAATTGCCCTATAATCATGGCAGTAGGTGTAAATAGGAGCCCTAAGATACCCAGTGGTCCCTGTCTTGAAAGGATGGCATATACCAAAAGACCCACAACTACCGTAGGAAGCGCTACCAAGGTGTTTAAAATAAGAGTTAAGGTCTTCTTTCCGACAAACTCATTTATCCCCATAATAAATCCCAGAGGAATGCCTACCACCGAAGCCAGTGTAATAGCAATGCCTGATACTTTAAGGGAGACCAAAGCGATACCAAAAACCTCCCTATCGAGGGTAAAAATGAGCTGAAGGGCCTTTATAAAGCCCTCTGCCATAAAATCCATAATGTTTCCTCCTATGGAGCAGGTATAGCCATGGGGATAAATAAAGGTTGCCCAAACCTATCTTTGGCAAAGCCTTTAATAATCCCTTGACCTTCCCTGGATGTAAGCCATCCAATGAATGTCATGGCATCAATATAGTTTACATGGGGAAATTTGGCTGGGTTTATGGCAATAATACTGTAAGGATTAAATAGCCTATCATCTCCCTCCAATAACACTACCAGGTTTACCTTATCTCGGAATACCAAATAGGTTCCTCTGTCAGCCAGGGTATAAGCCATCTTTTCATGAGCCATCCTTATAACCGCTCCCATTCCCTGACCTGTCTCATAGTACCATGACCCTTGTGGCTTAATGCCTGCATCTTTCCAAAGGGATACCTCCTTCTTATGGGTACCAGATCCATCCCCTCGGGAGATGAAGGGGTATTTCATTTTGGCAATCTTGGCAAAGGCCTGTGATGCACTCTTTATCCCCCTTATATGAACGGGATCGGTCTTTGGTCCGATAATTATAAAATCGTTGTACATGACCTCTCTGCGGTTTATACCCCAGCCTTGGGCTATAAATCTCTCCTCGGATACCGGATCATGGACAAGTATTACATCCACATCACCTGACCTCCCCAACTGCATAGCCTTACCAGTTCCCACAGGGATAACATCTACCTTGACATCAAACATCTTTTCAAAGGGAGGGATTAAGGCATAAAGTAGGCCAGAGTTTTCAGTACTAGTAGTAGTTGCCAATCTTAGCCGGTCCTGTGCATAAGATATAGAGAATGATAATAAGACTATAATGGTTATGAGGGTCACTTTTTCGACGATTTCTATAAACCCCTTCAGCATGAAATTATCTCTTTTTAACCCCCAATCCTTATCATGGGGCTTGCACATCTTTTAAATGTCTCCTCCCCAAAATGATGCCCTTTTGGTTTATGGGTGATGGCAGAAATGAGTAAATCCCCCAGCTCTTCATGGGAGCAGCCGTTTCTCAAAGAGGTTTTTATATCAATTCCCTCATCGGAGAATAGGCAACCCCTTAGCTTACCATCAGCGGTCAATCTTAATCTGTTGCATGATGAGCAGAAGGGATGGCTGAGGGGGCTGATAAAACCTATCTCTCCTTTTGCAAAGCGAAACTTAAATCTCCTAGCTGGTCCGTCAAAACTTTGAGACTTAACGGGTATCAACTTTCTCAATGCCTGAATTCGAGACTTTATTTCTGGACCAGAAATGAACCTTTCCGTATGTCGCACACCTTCTGGGCCTATAGGCATAAATTCTATAAACCGGATGTGATAGGGTTTATCCAAAGTGAGCTTAGCAAAATCTAATATCTCATCATCATTAAGTCCTCGCATTACCACCACATTGAGTTTTATGGGAAAGAAACCTATCTGTTCTGCATGTTCAATGCCCCTCCACACATGGTTAAAGTAATCTCTACCTGTGATTCTCATATATTTGGTGGGATCAAGTGTGTCCATGCTCACATTTATCCCATGAATGCCGGCATTATATAGTTCTTCAGCCATTTGATATAGCAAAACTCCATTGGTGGTGAGACTGATATCCCTCACTCCAGGTATATTTGCCAATTGTTGGATAAAATGGATAACATCCTTTCTGATTAAGGGCTCACCCCCGGTTATCCTGAACTTAGAAATTCCTTTCTGGACAGCAACTCTAACTATCTTTAATAACTCCTCATATCGCAAAATCTCCTTATGGGATAACTTGGGAATACCTTCCTTGGGCATGCAATAGATACATCTAAGATTGCACCTGTCGGTAACCGAGATGCGGAGATAATTGATTTTTCGGTTGTATCTGTCTACCAGCATTTTGGTCAATTTAGGTCAAAAATGACATAGATGTCAATCTTGACATATATATTTTTTAGAAATATGGTTCAAGCAAAAACCAGATATATCAGGTGAGCATATGAAGGGATTTTTTATTGTAAAGACACCGAGTGAGATTTACCAACTGATGGACAACTTCCCATCTTTAGATACAGAGGTGGTAGAAATTAAGGAAACCTTACACAGAATCGTGGCTGAGGACATTCTCTCTCCTATAAATCTCCCAGATTTCAACCGTTCCACGGTAGATGGATACGCACTAAAGGCCAAGGATACATTTGGGGCGCAAGCATGTCTGCCAGCGATACTTGAGGTTGTTGGTGAGGTGAATATGGGAATGCCTGCTGATATCAAATTGGATGATGGCCAGGCAGTGAGGATTCCTACAGGGGGGATGCTACCCTTAGGGGCAGATGCAGTGGTAATGGTGGAACATACACATGAGGTGGATAGCTATACCATCGAGGTATCTAAGGCCTTGGCACCTTTAGAAAATGTGATTCAGATTGGTGATGATATTAAAAAGGAAGAACTGCTTGTCCATTCTGGGCACAAAATGCGGCCTCAAGATGTGGGCATTATGGCAGCTATTGGTAAAAAGGAGATTAAGGTATTTAAAAGGCCCAAGGTGGCTATTATTTCCACAGGGGATGAGATTGTGGATATTGATAGTGAGCCTCCTCTGGGAAAAATAAGAGATGTTAACTCTTATACCCTGGGCGCTTTGGTGGAGGAGGCAGGGGCTGAGCCTCTCTATCTGGGAATTGCCAGGGATATCTTTGAGGATCTGAGAAACAAATGTAGTATGGGCCTTAAGGAAGCAGATATGGTCATCATTTCCGGAGGGAGCTCCGTGGGGGTTAGGGACCTGGCCTTAGATGTAATTACCTCCTTTCCTGACTCTAAGGTGCTGGCACACGGTATTTCTGTTAGCCCCGGAAAGCCTACTATATTAGCCCAGATAGGGAAAAAGGCCCTATGGGG
>DTXE01000534.1 GCA_012962595.1 Syntrophaceae bacterium
ACCCAATGACGAAATAACCCAATGACCCAATGACGAAAAACATGCACAGATTTATAATTCTCATGTACCACGATCTTGAGTCCCCATCTGAGCCTTCTGAAAAAACCAAGAAGGGTGACCTCCTCTACGTTGTTGATGTGGAAAACTTTGAGCACCAAATGGAATACCTTTACAACCATGGTTTCCAGGTCATTACCTTGGATGAAATCCTCCACCCACAATTGACTGAATCACCCAATAACGCAATGACGCAATTAACTAATGACCTAATGCCCATTGTACTGACCTTCGACGATGGCCACATAACCAACTACACCAGGGCCTTTCCCATCTTAAAAAAATGTGGATTCAGGGCCCATTTCTTCATCACCGTGGGCTGGATTAATAAGCCTCATTATATGACTATACAAATGATAAGGGAACTTTCAGATTATGGAATGGTTATTGGCTCCCATGGCATGACCCATAGGTATTTAGATGACCTAAAAAGAGAGGAAATTTTGTGGGAACTGAAAGAATCTAAAGAGGTACTTAAAGATATTACCGGAAGACAAATTCAGTATTTTTCCAGTCCAGGTGGCCGGGTTACCGATGAGGTAAAAACCCTGGCAAGGGAATTGGGTTACATCGCCATTTGTGCTTCCCAAGCAGGATGTAACACTATTGATAAACATAGTTTTACTTTAAACCGCCTGGCTATTAAAAGAAATGTCTTATTTAAGAATTTCAAAGGTATGGTAAATGGGAAATTTGACAGGACAGGTACCATGAAATCCTATTTGACTGACGGATGTAAAAGGTTATTGGGCAATGCCTTGTATGAGGAAGTGAGAGAAACCCTGCTAAAAATAAGGTAATTTCTCATAGGTCATTTGGTGTAAGCAGCCCTTTTTACCAATCTATTGACCTTTTAGGCAGACTAAAATAGTATAATCAGAAAAAACCATTGATGATGGAAAGGAACATATGATGAAAAAGATTATCTTTAATTCAGAAATATTTAAAGAGGGGGATGTCTATGTGGCACTGTGTCCGGAACTGAATGTTTCTAGTTTTGATGACACCATTGAGGGAGCTAAGGCATCCTTGAAAGAAGCAGTGGAGGCGTTTATAGAAGAATGTGACACAATGGGAACCTTGGATGAAATATTAGAAGAAGCTGGCTTCCATAAAGAATTGGAGCCCTATGAGGTATGGGTGCCCAGAGAACCTTTGTCAGAGGAAAAGATGGCAATAGGCGGGTAGTAAATGGATGGTCAGAAGATCGTTCCCATTCACTATTCGCTGTTGATAAAAGTCTTTGAACTAGATGGCTTTGCGATCAAGCGCAAGAAAGGTGACCATGTTATCATGACCAAGTCCGGAGTAAAGAGACCCCTGGTGATAAAAACAAGTCCTAAATTGGTTCCGGTTACCCACATCAGAACCAATATGACAACTGCTAGTATATAGGGAAAAATACTTTGAATTGCTAAGTCAGGTAACATAAGCTAACCACAGCTAGCTCAACGGACCAACCGGCCAAACTGAATCGACAAACTCAACAAACCCAATCAACGCAATAAACGCAATTAACCTAACTAATAATCCCCTTATGAGAAAGGTAATTTCCCCAAAACATAGACCTGATTGGCGTAAGATCAAGGCCATAGTCTTTCAAAGTGATGACTGGGGTTTCTATGGCTGGAGCCCTGATCAGGAAGCATACCAGCAACTGAAAGATATCTACTATAAAGCCTATAGAGAAAAAGGGCTGGAATTGGGGAAATCCACCCTGGAGGCACCGGAAGATATGGAACGTCTGTTTCAAGTGTTGGAAAGGCACAGGGACAACAGAGGCAGACATCCCATTTTTCAGGCCGCCTATATTATGGCCAACCCAGATTATGAAAAGATCAAGAAAGGCAGGTTCAAGGAATACCATGATATGGTCATCCCTCAGGTACCGGATAGATGGAAACGGGGAGATTTTATAGCCAAGGCCAGGGAGGGAATAAAAAGAGGGGTATGGCTTCCTGTGTATCATGGAAACAGCCATTTCAATGTCCTTAAATGGCTAGAGGGATTGGCAAAGGAGGATCACTGGGGTTTAGAGGCCTTTTCATGCCAGACCAGCATAAATGGATCCTTGGATGATGATTTCGAATATGGCCAGGGTCTCAATTTTCAGAGTCAGGAAGAGATAATCAGTAAAGGGTTAAAGAGATTCAGCCAGGTTTTTGGATATTGCCCTCAATCCGCTGTATTACCTGGATATGTGTGGCAGATGAACACAGAAAAGGCCCTGGCAAAAAATGGGATTAAGGTGATTCAAGGGAAAAACTACCAGGTAATTAATCGCAGAATCACCGATAAGATCATAGGAAAAGGTCTCAATCTACTTGGGTATAAGTCTTCAGATAAAAGCTGGCAAATAGGAATGGGTGATTATAATCCTAAATTAAAACTCTTCTACTTAAATAGAAATGTATATTTTGAACCTTGGGGTAAAAGGGATTCGGAGACCCTTCATGGTACCAGCGGTGCCTATAGCCAAATAATATCTGCCTGGGACAGAAATGAGCCTGCTGTGATAGTTACCCACCGTATCAATTATGTATATTTGTATCAGCCGTTCCTAGAGGAAAATCTGGCCCAATTAGACCAGCTTTTAGACAAGATTCAAAAGAATCACCCAGAGGCTGTGTATCTAACCGATTATGAGGTAGTCCAACTCTATACCACTGGTAGCTGCGACCTATGAGCCATCAGTCACATTCTGGGACCAAAATCGAATCAATATTCACAAATATTGCTGTCAGCTTCACCCAATAACCCAATAACCTAATAACCCAGTAACGAGGGGCTCTACCAAGGAACACCCATATGAAAGAAATGATTAATGAACTCATCCAATACCGCCACCTATTATTTATGCTTACCTGGCGGGATATAAAGATCAGATATAAGCAATCGGTTATGGGTTTTCTCTGGGCCATCTTCATGCCCATGATGATTGTGGCTGCTGGAATTCTGGTCAAAAAGGCATTTTCTATACTATCGGGCAACCCCATGAATCTCTCACAAATTGCCTCTGTTTCTGTAAAGGCTCTTCCCTGGGCCTTTTTTGTGGGCTCCATTCGTTTTGCTACCAACAGCCTTATTGGAAACATGAACCTGGTTACCAAAATCTACTTTCCCCGAGAGGTATTTCCTCTTTCCTCTGTTCTGGCCTCTCTCTTCGATTTCACTGTAGCCTCAAGTGTACTAATTATTATCCTCACTATTGCCAGAATCGGGGTGAGTATCCATTTACTGTGGCTTCCGGTATTGCTGATTCTCTTGATTCTAATTACTGCGGGCCTTGGTATGATTCTGGCCTGTGCCAATCTTTTCTTTCGGGATGTAAAGTATATCGTAGAAGTAATTCTTACCTTCGGCATCTTCTTTACCCCGGTCTTTTATGAAGCAGAGATGTTCGGAAAATGGGCACCAGTTATACTCTTAAATCCCATTGGAGCCATTTTGGAAGCTATCAATGCCGTGGTAGTCCTTCATCATGCACCCAATATGTACTGGCTTGGATATTCTGCCTTATGGGCAGTTTTTGGATTTCTTTTGGCCTGGAACATCTTCCACCGGGCCGAGTTTGCATTTGCTGAAAACATATGAAACAAATTGCGAATTTCGGATTGCGAAATTCGAATTTGGAAGATAGAAAAGATTAATGAAAAAGAGGAGTTGGAAGGGCGAACGAAAGTATTTGCCTTAAAGGTGATACGATTTGTGAGTAGCCTTCCTAAAAACAAGGTAACCGATGTTCTTGGTTATCAGTTGCTTAAAGCTGGGACATCAGTAGGCGCTAACTATCGTGAAGCGAATCGAAAGGAGTCAGGTTTTGGCCAGAATCCGGAACACCACTGGTTGCTATTGACCCCCTTCAGTGTTCTGGCAACTCTTAGGTTGACAATCTTTATCCAAATTTGTATTGTTAGCACTATACGATGTGGCAAAGAGTAGGATATACCTGCAGGACAGGATGGAGTCGTAATCAACAAACGCAATTTGAGTGATATGATGGCAAGACCTGAGGTAAAAGCAAAGCTTAGCTATGAAGAGTTTTTGAAATGGTGTGATGAAGACACCTGGGCAGAGTGGGTAAATGGGGAGGTGATCGTGCTTACACCAGCATCAAGGCGACATCAAGAGCTTGCTAACTTCCTTACAGCAGTCTTACGGGCCTTTGTTGAAACAAAAGGCCTTGGGATAGTTATCAGTGCGCCATTCCAGATGAAGACTGGGCCAGACTTACCAGGACGGGAACCAGATTTGTTATTTATTTCTAAGGATCACTTGCATACACTGAAAGAGACCTACCTTGAAGGGCCAGCCGATTTGGTAATAGAGATTGTTTCCCCTGAGAGCCGATTGAGAGATCGTGGTGAGAAGTTTGCCGAGTATGAGATAGGTGGGGTAAGAGAGTATTGGCTTTTGGATCTGGATGAGAGGCGAGCTGACTTCTACGTGCTGGGATCTGATGGGCGCTATGAAAGGAAGGTAGCCGATCAAGAAGGAATCTACCGATCCCAGGTCATTCCAGGCTTTTGGCTTGTGATTGATTGGCTCTGGCAGGAACCTTTACCTCCAATACTTGATGTCCTGCGCCGATTGAAGTTGATCTAAACAAATCACCCAATCAACTTAATCAACCCAATAAACGTTCACTGCATAGCAAAAGTAGCAAAAGGGGACAGGCCACTTTTTAATGAGTTAGGGGCTGGCCAGTAAACATCGATGAGCACTTCCTGGGCTTGAAAGTTACCAAGTTGAAGACTTTTTGATTTGCTGGTGAAATATCGTAGTTGGAGGAACGGGGAATTAAGAAATGAAACGACCGGACATTTATGCCCTTATGCCTTATTTTGATATAAAATGACCAAGCAGGAATGAGCTTTTTACTTTTCACCTACGGGCCCTATACTTAGAAGCTAGATGACAACCCTTCTTGATTTTTTCGTTTATTTTAGGCTATAAGACATAATAGCAACCACGTTGTGGGAATCTAGCCAGTGCAACAAATAAATGGAGGGATGTATGACACCAAAAAGGGCGGTTGAAGAAATTTTGGAGAAAGTGAATATAATGCCTTTGGAGGATCAATGTATCATAATCGAAATTTTAAAAAATCGGTATAGAGAGAAAAGAAGGGAAGAGATCTTAAAACACCTTGAAGAGACTATGGAGGAATATAAGAAAGGGTTAACATCCAAAGGTAGTGTGGCCGACCTGTTAAAGGAATTAGAAAGTGATTAATCTAATCTGGGGCAGTAGCTTCAAAAGGGCATATAAGAAGGCTGTCAGGGCCAATCCAGATTTAAAAGATAAGGTCGCTAAAGCCCTTGAAACATTCGTTACACTAACCATCAAAATTAATGATCCAATCAGCAATAACCTTTAGCTGATACCAATTAAATCGATCAGGTTTTGAGAAGATTTTGGGTATGTGATATATTACAGAGATATATTATAATGAGGCAAATAGAAGCACATCGGAGGTACAAGAAATGGCTAAATCTAAAAAACACATAGATTATTATATAGCATATGAGATAGATGAAGATGGATACATTATTGCATCATGTCCAGCTATTAAAGGCTGTGTAGCTGCAGGAAAGAC
>DTXE01000535.1 GCA_012962595.1 Syntrophaceae bacterium
AAGAGGTTAATGTAGAAAGTGGAGGAAATCCTGACTTAGAATTAACTCAATCAGACATAACCTTTTTGCCGACCAGAGACTTAAATGATATGGGACGAACTGCCGCTTCTGTCCTTTACCGTGAGCTTGAGTACCATATCCAACGTGTTGTAGAACAAAACAAATGAACTTTCAGGTGGCGAACAGCAGCGCGTTGCAATCGCTCGTGCATTAGCAAACGACCCGGATATAATTCTCGCAGATGAGCCTACGGGCAATTTGGACTCTAAGACGAGCGAAGACATCATGAAACTCTTGAAAGAGACTAACGAGCATGGAAAGACAATTATTGTGGTGACGCATGACCCGCAGGTTGCCTCATATACGAAACGCACTTTCAGGCTTGTGGATGGGAGGGTGGCGGTATAGAACCACGAAATTAACAAATGAGGATACAGGATCAAATAAGTTCTTTTGGTAATGCTTTTCTTAAAGTTTGTGCTAAAAGAAAAACAAGAAAATGATTTTCGTATCCTCTCCAAATTGATTGGTAATGGAGAGAAGACACACTACATTCATCGCTAGCCTCAAGTTGACCATACTACCCAGTAATATACACATTTGCAATGTCCTACTGCACTACGCGATATATCCTGTATATACCGCGCCCACACACCGCATGCACTCTAACCCGCATCGTTGTCCCTCTCCGGAAACCTCTTCGCCCTAATCAGTTCCGCAAGCGAAGGCAAGCGAAAACGCTTGCTGACCCGATCGTAAATATACTCATACGCGCTCACACCCAACTTCTTTGCTGTCTGAACGATCGTCAAAAAGGTATCGTTTGCCTTTGTGCCGTCTTCGGTCATGGTATGCAAGCTTACGTCCCGCTTGCGAACCTGTGCTCTCGCGCCCAATTCCGCATCGTTATTATGTAAGGGTAGTTCAGGGTATTTCAACACCATTAAGAGCTCCGAGTTTTTATCTCTGGTCTTCGCAATCCGTTCATCCAGAGCCAGATATCCTGTTTTCATGGAGAACAAAACATCGAATTCCGCAGATAGAGCCTCCATCTCCTCCTGAGTCGGATTTTCCTTGAACTGTGCGAGTTTTCGATAATAGTCCCAGTAAAGACTCCGAAACATTTCGAGCTTTTCGCTATGCAGTGGAACCACAGGATGCAACTTCTTGTAGGGCCGTCCGTTGTGAACCCAGCACAGCGCCTGC
>DTXE01000536.1 GCA_012962595.1 Syntrophaceae bacterium
ACAATGTTTGGTATTTGATGCTTGGGATTTGGAATTTAAACAAGAGGAGCTATTTTCACATGAAAAACGAGACCCACTTTTAAGCAACATCCAAAACAGGGATACCTAGTAATAGGCAGAGGGCTGCAAATTGCAATAATACCATTGCAAATAGTTGCATATTACAATTCCTAGTTCCTTGCCTTTATACCCTTATGGCCCTCGATTAACGTATTTTAAGTATATTCCGAATAAGGAGACCTTTTGGCATATCTTATGCTGTGGTTATTCAGAAAAATGGAGAGAAGACTATGAAATCAGTTTTTCCTTTCACGGCCATTGTTGGACAGGAAGACATGAAGATGGCCCTTATTCTCAATGCTATCAATCCTCATGTTGGTGGCGTTCTGATTCGTGGGGATAAGGGAACGGCCAAATCTACGGCCGTGAGGAGCCTGGCATTTCTATTGCCAGAGATTGAGGTGGTAAAGGATTGCAGGTTTAACTGTAATCCCCACCAGCCCGGAGAAATGTGCCATGAGTGTAGAGATAAAATAGATAAAGGTGAAAAACTTGATGTGATGTCAAGACCAATGCGGGTAGTAGACCTACCCCTTGGAGCTACAGAGGATCGAGTAGTGGGTAGTATTGATATAGAAAGGGCTATTAAGAAAGGAAATAAGGCATTCGAACCCGGAATATTGGCAGAAGTTCATCGTGGTATTCTATATGTAGACGAGGTAAACCTCCTAGATGACCATCTGGTGGACATCCTTCTGGATTCTGCGGCCATGGGTCTTAATATAGTAGAGAGGGAAGGGATTTCCTTTATCCATCCTGCTCGTTTTATCCTGATAGGTACCATGAATCCAGAGGAGGGGGAATTGAGGCCCCAGCTTTTGGATAGATTTGGACTCTGTGTGGAAATCAAAGGAATTAATAATGTGAATGAGCGCATGGAGATAATCAGGAGATGGACAGAGTTCGAAAAGGACCCAAATGCCTTTGAACATAATTGGAAGGCAGAACAGGAACAGATGAGGAATCTTATTGCTAAGGCAAAGGAGATCTTACCACTGATAACATATCCTGATGGAACCCTTGAACTGATTGCAAGAATTGCTATGGATGCAGGAGCTAATGGTCATAGGGCAGACATTTTTATGTTAAAAACCGCCAAAACCATCACCGCCTACCACCACAGAACCGAGGTAACGGAAAAGGATGTTTATGAAGCGGCCAAATTAGTACTCCCACACAGGGTGAGGAGACCATTTCCGGAGACACAGGTCAGACACCATGGCCCACAGCCAGCTCAGGAAAAAGAGCGAAGCCATGATCAAGCTTCGCAAGGGGGCGGAAATGGTAAGGATCGTACCGAGACTCCTGCTACTTCACCGGAGGCAGTTTTTGAGACCGGTTCCTCTCTTTCTACCAAAAGAGAAAGCCTTACAAGACGGATACTTAATCGTTGTGGGATTTGACAGGCTCAAAACAGTGATATTGATAATAACATTACCCTAAAAGCAAAAAAGGAGGAGACGCAATGCCTGAGTTAAAAAACTGGGACTGGGAAACCAAAGAAAAGCTCATTACAGATATGGGTGAGTGGAAAACGAAATTTGCCGAGGTGTGGGAGCCCTATGTTAGCCCTGACGGTGAGAAAATAGCCTCGGTGGTAAAGACAGAGGACGAGATGTTTACTGCCTGTGTAAACGGGGAGCTCTGGGAGAATACCTTTGAAAAGATGTGGTATCCAAGATTCGGTCCCGATGGTCGTTTAACGGCCTTTGTATCAGAGATGGGTGAATGGACTGTGGCAGTGGATGGGGAGCCTTGGGAAAATAAGTTTGGTTATGTTTGGAATACCAAGTTTAGCCATGACGGCAAGATCATTGCGGTGCAAACCCAAAAAGACATGCTGTACAGTGTAGCTATAAATGGTAATCCCTGGGAAAATGCCTTTGAAAATGTAACCAATTATGTTCTCAGTCCTGACGGACAAAGAATAGCCGCCAATGCCCAGACTACTAAACTTAAGGAAGGTGATATCTTCGGCTTCCAGGAAGGAGTTTGGACAGTGGCGGTAGATGGCAAGTTATGGGACAAAAAATTTATAAATGTATGGGGGCTAGCCTTTAGTCCTGACAGCAAGCATGTGGCGGCAGAAGTTAGGCTAAATCTATATGATTATACTATTGCCGTGGATGGAAAGACCTGGGGAGAGACGTTTGCCTGTGTGTGGGAACCCACCTTTAATACCAAAGACAGTGATGTGGCTGCCCCAGTAAAGGTAAAAGGTGGCTGGACCCTGGCTATCAATGGAAGGCCTGTCTGGGACAGAAAATTCAAGCAACTTTGGCACCAGGTGTATAGTCCTGATGGCCGAAAAATTGCGGCAGTGGTAGCCCCTTCATATGGCAGGTGGACTATCGCCGTTGACGGTAGTCCTTGGGCGAAGACATTTGGTGACGCCATCTTAGAACCGGTATTTAGCCCCGACGGCAAAAGGGTAGCCGCTGTTGCAAAAGATGATGATAAGTGGATGATGGTCGTCGATGGCAGTCCATCAGAGGCTTTTGATATGGTTTGGCAACCTATTTTTAGCCCCAACGGGGATAAAGTAGCTGCCAAAGTGGAGAAGAATGGTAAATTTACTGTGGTCATGAATGGCAAGCTATGGCGACGTGATTTTGAGGCACTTTGGGACCCTGTTTTTAGTACAGATGGAAATAAAGTCCTTATCCGGGCGATAGAAGGTGGAAAGTATTACCGGCGAGTGATCCCGGTAGGTGAGATTTTAGGTTAAGGGAGGATAGAAAGATGTATGAATTTGTGCGTGGACCGCTTTTGTGGATATCCTTTATAGTTTTTATCGGTGGTAGTTTATTCAAATTGATTTATATGGCCAATCTAGCCAAGAAAAAAGACATCTATGTATATGAGTACATGAGTCTTAAATATGGCTTACGCTCTATCTTGCACTGGATAATTCCATTTGGCAGTGTCAATATGAGGCAGCGGCCTGTATTTACCATTGTGTCTTTTGCCTTTCACATCTGTTTGATATTTACCCCTATCTTTCTTTTGGCTCATAATATCCTATGGTACGAATCCTGGAAGATCAGCTGGTGGACCATATCAGAAAGCATAGCCGATTGGATGACCCTGGTGGTTATTGCTGCCTGTGTATTTTTTGCTGTCCGAAGGATTGTCCGCCCCGAGGTAAAATATGTAACCTCTGCATCTGATTTCCTACTACTCACCATGGCAGCCGCGCCATTTATTACCGGATTTTTGGCCTATCACCAGTGGTTTGCTTACAAGACCATGCTGATTATCCACATCCTTTGTGGGGAGATTATGCTCATGGCCATCCCCTTTACCAGGTTGAGTCATATGCTATTTTTCCCACTTACTAGGGCATACATGGGTTCTGAATTCGGTGCCGTGCGGCATGTTAAGGACTATTAAAGGACTATTTATTAAATATTATATTATTAGGGACAAAGATTTTAAGGAGGATGTGTTATGGCAATAGCTGCGGAGAAGTTAGAAGAAAAAAAGGTAGAGGATGCAGGTTTAGATGAAACCGTAAAGAAACTTACTCCAGATAAGATAGAGAAAGTAATTGATAAGGTACTGAAAGGTGAGTGCGGTGCCCGTCTAAAAACGTATATTGATACCTGTATCCACTGTGGGCTGTGTTCTACCGCCTGCCATTATTACCTATCACACGATGGTGATCCTCGTTTTGCTCCTGTGGGTAAAGTTAAACAGACTATTTGGGAGATGATAAGGAAAAAGGGTAGAGTCGATCCAGATTTTATAAGAAAGGCAGCGGAGATTGCTTATACCGAATGTAATCTGTGCCGTCGGTGTAGTCAGTGGTGTCCATTTGGTGTGGATATCTATTATCTTATGGTCACGGTCCGGCGTATATGCCACTTCCTAGGGGTAACCCCTCTATATCTCCAGGATACAGCCCACAGTCACGCTGTAACTATGAATCAGATGTGGGTAAAACAGGATGAGTGGATAGATACCATCCAATGGCAGGAAGAAGATGCTCAGGCAGAACTCCCCAGGCTTAGGGTACCTATTGATAAGGAGGGGGCAGAGATTATGTATTCTGTTATAGGCCCTGAGCCTAAGTTCCGCGCCCAACTGATGTATCAAGCCTCGATTCTTATGACGGTAGCCGGTTGCGATTGGACTTACCCTGCTACCGATGGCTGGGATAACAGTGACATGGCTATGTATTCTGGTGATTGGGATGTTATGGGGCGGGTAAAAAGGGCCCATTTTGAGGCAGCCATGAGGCTCAAGGTAAAAAAGATAG
>DTXE01000537.1 GCA_012962595.1 Syntrophaceae bacterium
GGCATCACCACATCTTTGATCACTTCAAACTTTGTCGCACCCATAGCATAAGCGGACTCTTTGAGTACATCAGGCGTTGTGTTCATAGAGTCACGTGTGATGGCTGCCATAAAAGGGATGACCATGGCCGACCATCCGGCCACCTATGTCAAACTCTTGGTCTAGATTCGGCATTATTCAACACCAACTCCGCAAGATAGAAATCCCAAGCATCAAATACCAAATGTGTTTTTGCATTTTGCTGTTCGCTTTTGGCAAATAGCAAAATGCGAGTAGCCAATATCCATTTTCATATTTTTTGTGACTGAAGGTCATGAATGTTTTATGCTGATTTTATGACCTATCTACCACATTGCAGACAAAACTTCCACCACATGGTTTAAGAAAATTGTCATAAGTTAATGAGGGGTTGGAGGTAACTGTGGAGGTGGGGCCCATTCAGTTTGCGATCTGCAAGATTATATCCATTAATGTTGAATTGGTGATTAGTCCAAATTTGACCAAAATCGTAGATAATATTAGATCACTTTAAAAGGCAGGGACAAACTAACAACACTGCCTCCTAAAACTTCCCGAATTTGTTAACCACAAATCCTCGGTGGTCTCTTCTGCATCAAAGATCAAACCTCACCCCAGGCCATCCAATTTAAACGCATATCGGATGAAGTTTCAGTTATTCCGGATTTTCTGTCAGAAATCTCTCTACTTTTGCCTTTTCTTTCAGTTTCTCAACGTATAGACTCACTTCTTTCTGAACTTTCTCCTGCTTCAAGTATTCCTCAAGCCTGTCTTTGATGTCCTCGTAAGCAATTGTGGTTTGGGGTCTTTTGTCGATGACTTTAATCAGGTGGTATCCGAACCTGGTCTCCACGATGTCACTCACTTCACCCGGTCTTAAAGCAAAGGCTGCCTCCTCAAAAGGTCTCACCACTTGTCCCCTGCTAAAGTAGCCTACATCTCCACCTTGGGCACTAGTGGAACCTTGGGAAAACTCTTTGGCAAGAGCCGCGAAATCTTCACCTTTTTGCAACTTCAGCTGAATCTTTTCAAGTTTTTTGCGTGCCTTAGCTTTCTGCGATTCGTCCGCCTGGGGGTCAACTTTGATCAGAATGTGCCTGGCTCGCACCTGTTCAGGCTGTTTGAAAGAATCCGGGTGGCTATCATAGTAGGCTTTGGTCTCCTTGTCGGAAACCGTAACTTTCTGAGCAAATTGATTATCGATGAGTTGTTGAATGGCCATCCTCCGCTTAAACTGAGATTTTATGGCGGCCTCAGAGAGATTCATCCTGCTCAAGGCATTTTTGAATTCGGCTTCACTGGCAAATCGTTTTTTCAGTATCATTAATTGTTCATTGATTGCCGCCTTGTCAACCTTGATTCCCTTCTTTTGGCTTTCCTGATAGAGCAGCTCCCGGTCGATAAGGTTTTCAAGGACTTCCTTTTTGATTTCTGATAACTGGGAATTGCTGAGAGGGGTTCCCATGCTGAAAAGTCGCCGCTGGACATGGCTCATCTCCATATCAAAATCCGCCCGGGTGATTACTGATCCATTAACCACTGCAACTTTATCCTCTGGAGGCTGCTTTTCTCCTGCCAATGCCGGCGAAGCAACCCATATCAGAATCAGAGCCGTTACTAGTGCCCAAGGCCGTCTTCCATATTTTGCCTGCATTCAAATTTCTCCTTTCCGATATTGTAAAAACTGATGGGGGCAAAGCGATTACGTTACTAGTATTGTTCTACTTGGAATATTAATATAATACTTACCCTTTAAAGGATCTCCAATAGTTGGACATTAAATATTAGGTCTTTTCCAGCCAAGGGATGATTTGCATCTAGTACTATCTTCGATTCAGAGACATTGGTTATTGTGACCAGGGTGGGTCGACTATGTGCCTGAGGAATTTGATACTGCTGACCGACTTCTGGCTTCAAGCGCGCTGGAAACTGTTTTCGATCCACTTCCAGCACCATTTCTTCTCGGTGCGGACCATAGGCCTGATCCGCAGGGACTTTAACAGTCTTTGACTCGCCGAGATTCATCCCCACTACGGCTTGCTCAAAACCTGGGATTACCTCACCTTTACCTATTGTAAATTGCAAAGGGGTTCGATTGATGGAAGTGTCAAATACTGTACCATCCTCCAATTTACCTGTGTAGTGAACCTTAACACAATCGCCTTGTTTTGCCTTTGTTTGTGTCATTGCTCCTCCTTTGATTTTCCTTATTTATGCCAAGGTATCATCCTTTGAATAAAAAATCAACCTTCCCTAGCATGCTCCGTTCCTTGGCAAAGCTAAATAACTCCTTTCA
>DTXE01000538.1 GCA_012962595.1 Syntrophaceae bacterium
TGCTGTAGCCATTGAAGCGGCCTTACAGAAAGTCATGCGTAGAGATATAACCATAATGGATGGGAGTGCAGTCCTAATGGGTCTGCTTTTTGCATGTATTTTACCCCCCACCGCCCCTTGGTGGTTAATAATTCTGGGTGTTGGTGTAGGTATGGTGGCGGGGAAACATATTTACGGAGGATTGGGGAGTAACCCATTCAATCCGGTTTTGGTAGGGTGGGCTGCGTTGAGGCTATCATTCTCCGCCCATTTAGATAGGTCAGCTACCCCTTTGGGGGTCCTAAAATATCATGGAGTAGATGCTGTTCTGGCCAAATTCAAATATATGGATCTAATGGTGGGTAATACCCCCGGCTCCATTGGTGAGGTATGCGCTATCGGTATCTTAATTGGGGGTCTTTTCTTACTGTGGAGAGGATATATTACCTGGCATATTCCGGTGAGCTTTTTGGCCAATGCGGCGGTATTCGGTGCGGTATTTTGGAAACCGGCCCTTATGTGGAAAATAGCCCTTATTCTCCTTGTCATAGGGATAGCCTACTTTATATGGCGGCGTACCTCGTTAGTCCTTATTATCCTAATGCTTATTGCCATGGGTTTTGCATATCTGTTGAAGAGTATGGGCGCCAACCTTGAGGAGTTGGGTGGTGCCGGGGCAGCGAATCCCCTATTTCATCTATTTGCCGGTGGAATGATGTTAGGGGCCTTCTTCTTAGCTACTGATATGGTAACCACACCGGTAACCGGAACCGGGATGTTAGTCTTTGGTCTGGGATGTGGAATGCTTACCATGGTCGCCCGGCTATGGGGTAGCTGGGTAGAACCCATGTTGTTTGCCATCCTGGTAATGAATGGATTTTCCCCGTTGATCGACAGATATATCAGGGTAGCACCATTTGGGAGGGTGAAAGCAAGTGCGTGAGATTTTAAGACTTGTGGTAGTATTAACTGGCATCTGTATAGTAATGTCCTTTTCTCTGGCCTTTGTTAGGCAAGCCACAGAAGCCCCCATTATCACCAATAGGATCAAGTTTATCAAACTACCTGCCATTAAGGCAGTGCTTCCAGCTTATGATAACGACCCGGTTATGGACAGAAAGGATATTGATGTGGGTGAGGGTAAAATAGTCACCGTCTATCCTGCCAAGAAGGCCGGTGAGTATATAGGCTTTGCATACGAAACA
>DTXE01000539.1 GCA_012962595.1 Syntrophaceae bacterium
CAGTACTGAAGGATCCACTGTCACATCGGGTGATTGAATTTTTAACAGGTATTCATCTTCTTCTGTCTGCTTGAAGTAATAAACTGTCAACATGAGTTTATCCTGAAGAGGTAATACCAAATCATGGCCTTCCTGACCACTGGACAACCAGCGACTTCCACCGTGTGAGGATGGCACTCTAACCACTGAGTTAACCGCCCATTTATTTGAATGATATTATAAGTAGATGGCATTTTTCAAGAAAAAAATTCCATGGCCAAAGATTACTCCATTTCCATGTGGCTTTCAAAATGGCTTCTATCTAAGAGCATACCACCTAACTAAATCCTGTCCACAAAAGATATACATCAGGGTACTCAGGGCCAGGAAGGGCCCAAAGGGGATGGCATATCTTCTATCCTTTTTCCATCCCATCATGATTATAATACCTACCAAGGACCCTATAAGGGAAGCAAGAAAGATCACGGGTAGCACAGACTCATAGCCCAGAAAGGCCCCAATCATGGCCATTAGCTTTATATCTCCTCCTCCCATACCTTCCTTTTTGGTGAGGGCATGATATAGAAAGGCCACCATGTAGAGAATTCCACCCCCCAGTAGTATTCCCAGAGCCAGCTGCCAATATTTAACCTGGAGGATAAGGAATGAGGCAAAAAACCCAAAGATAATACCAGATAGTGTTATTACATCAGGAATGGTTTGGGTATCTAAATCTATAAAGGTTACTGCCACAAGAGACCATGCAAGAATAAGATAGACAAAAAGATGGGGTGACAGGCCAAATTTTAAAAAGAGCCCCAGAGATAAAAGGGCTGAAAGGAGCTCTACCAGGGGGTAACGAAAAGAGATATGGGTGTGACAGTGACGGCACCTCCCCCTTAAAAGCAAATAGGAGATAAGGGGGATGTTGTCAAAGAATGAAATAGGCTGGTTACAAGCAGGACAGTGGGAGGAAGGCTTGATAATGGAATCTCCTCTAGGAATGCGATGAATACAAACATTTAAAAAACTTCCTACTATAGCACCTAGCACAAAGGCCAAAATGTGGAATAGGTAGTACATGGCTACTCATCTTCTCCCACACTCTGGTAACCACACCCCTTATCAGGACAAACAAGGAATTTCCCTTTTTTCTTAGAGTATTTCTCCACCAAAAATGGACTTTTACAATGAGGGCAGCTATGAGCGACTGGACGGTACCAGGAAACAAAGGTACAATTTGGGTACCGACTGCAACCAAAGAATATCTTACCCCTTCTGGATCGACGCTCTACTAAATCCCCCCCGCATCCCGCTTGGGGGCATTTTACTCCTGTAAGCTGTGAGCTGGCTTTGAGTATCTGGATAGCCCCCTTTTCATCTCGCATAAAGCTTTCGGTATGGCTGCACCTAGGGTATGTGGAACATGCCAAAAATTCACCAGTCCTTCCCCACTTAATAACCATGGGTTGACCACACTTTTTACAAACAATATCGGTGTGAATGCCTTTACCCTTAATACGCCGCATTTTAAGTCTGGCTCGTTTCAAATCTTCACTAAAAGTACCATAAAAATCTTGAAGGGTGTCTATCCAATTTAAAGTTCCTTCCTCTATCTTATCTAGTTTATCCTCCATCTGGGCGGTAAACTTTACATCCATTAGATCTGGAAAACTATGGATAAGTAGTTCTGTAACCAAAAAACCCAGTTCAGTAGGATAGAATTTTCCTTTTAGCTTTTTTACATAGTTTCTATCTTGGATAGTTGAAAGAATTGGGGCATAGGTACTGGGCCTTCCAATCCCATTCTCCTCTAATTCCCTGACCAGTGTGGCCTCCGTGAACCGAGGTGGAGGCTGGGTAAAATGCTGTTGGGGTATAAGCTCGTGGAGTTTTAGGATTTCATTTATGGTGAGATAAGGTAGTTTTTCTCCATTATCCTCCTCCTGAGATGTATCTTCTCCTACATATAATGTAGCAAAGCCCGGAAACTTGGTCTGGGAACCTGTAGCCCTAAAAAGATACTTACCAGCCTCTATATCTATGGAGGTCTGTTCAAGGACTTGGGAACTCATCTGACTGGCTATAAACTGCTTCCAGATCAGGGTATAAAGGGCCAATTGATCACGGGTGAGGTAGTCTCTAACCTTTTCCGGTGTATATTTAGTAGAAGTGGGTCGGATGGCCTCATGGGCATCCTGAATCCCTTTCTTATTTTTGTAAATGTGGGGGTTGGCTGGGAGGTAATTATCCCCAAACGTTTTCTTAATGAAGGCGCGGGCATCTAGTAATGCACTCCGTGAGATGCGTATTGAATCTGTTCTCATATAAGTAATAAGTCCTATGGGTCCTTCATCACCTAGCTCTACACCTTCATAAAGCCTTTGGGCTATAGTCATGGTTTTTTGGGCAGTAAAACGTAATTTGTGGTTTGCTTCCTGCTGCAATCTGCTAGTGGTAAAGGGTGGTTTGGGGTTTCGTCTGACCTCCTTTCTCTTAATATTAATGACCTTAAATTTCTCAGCTCTCAATTCACATAATATGTCCTGGCAGATCTTCTCATTCTCTATTTGGATGTTTTCTTTCCCTGATTTAATGAGTTTTGCTTGGAAGGATGGGGGATTTTTACCTTCAAGTCTTGCGGTGATAGTCCAGTACTCCTGCGGCGAGAACCTTTGAATAGCCCTTTCTCGATCGCATATAATCCTTACAGCTACCGACTGAACCCTTCCAGCACTGAGTCCTCGCTTTACCTTTTCCCACAAAATAGGGGAAATTTGATAGCCCACTAACCGATCCAGTATTCTTCTTGCCTGTTGGGATTCAAACTTATGGGCATCCAGTCTCCCGGGGGATTTTACTGCCCTACGAACAGCCTTTTCAGTTATTTCATGAAAAAGAACTCTATAGATATCCTTGCCTTTTAGTTCATCCGCTATATGCCAAGCAATGGCTTCTCCCTCTCTATCTGGATCAGGAGCTAAATATACCTGGTTAACATCTCGGGAGGCCCTTTTTAGTTCTTCTACAATCTTTCTCTTTCCCCTTATGATTACATATTGTGGCTTGAAGCCATTCTCGATATCCACACCTAAGCGGTCTTCCGGTAAGTCCTTTATATGTCCCACACATGCCTTGACCATAAAGTCAGAACTTAAGAATTTCTCTATGGTTTTGGCCTTTGCCGGAGATTCAACTATCAGTAAAGCCTTTTCCACTAGTGGTCCTACCTAGTATATTGGCATGGAGCAGAGAGTAAAAAATGCCTCTAACCCCATGCCCTTAGCTACTGAGTTCTTACAAACATCTTTCCCGGTAGCTGCTTAACCAGGCCTTTAAGTTCTAAACCCAGGAGGAGGCTCAAAGTCTCTCCCATGCTAAGCTTGGTCTTTCTGGCTAGCTCATCAATGTGCATGGGATAAGCTTCTAGGTGATTGTAAATAGTCCTCTCATCCGGGGTCAAATTCAACTTTTTATCTTCAGGATGGGACTGGAATTGTTCACCCACCTGGTAGAAAGGATGTATTTCCTCTATGATATCATTTGCATGTTCAACCAGCTTAGCGCCTTGTTTAATGAGCCTGTGTGTTCCCATACTTTTAAATGACCCCACACTACCTGGTACTGCAAATACCTCTCTGCCTTGGTCCAGGGCTAATTGAGCAGTAATAAGGGAGCCACTTCGATGGGTGGCTTCCACAATCACCACACCTAAGGAGAGTCCGCTTATAATTCGATTTCTGATGGGGAAATTCTGAGAGTAAGGTGGGGTGCCCATGGGAAATTCTGATATGACAGCTCCATTTTCAACGATTCTTTCATAAAGCCCCTTATTTTCTGGAGGGTAGATGACATCTATGCCACTTCCTAAAACAGCTATGGTTCTACCACCACCTATTAAGGCTCCACAATGAGCAGCTGTATCTATCCCTCTGGCCATGCCACTTACTATGGTAATCCCCCTTTTGGCTAAATCTCGACATATCTTTTCGGTAACTGTCTTTCCATAATGGGTGGCCATGCGAGACCCCACCACTGACACAGCCCATCCATCAACCTCTCTAAACGTTCCTTTTACATACAACAGGCAAGGGGCATCTGGAATGTGGGAAAGATTTTTAGGGTAAAGAGGGTCCTTTATAGTAATTAAGGAAACTCCGTATTTATCTATCAGGGAGAGTTCTCTATGAACCTTATCATCCAGGTTAAAATTGACAATGGCGGATATAGAACTTTTTTTGATTCCCTCGATTTTTGACAATTCACTTTTGCTAGCCTGAAAGACATTTTCAGGTGTGTTAAAATATTGTAACAACCTTTGGTAGCCAGCATTGCCGATTCCTGGGACAAATTTCAGGGCTAGCCAATAAAACCTCTCGTCCACCTACTCCTCTTTTGAGTTCACCTTCATCCGAATGGTCTGTCCTTTATGAAAAGGACGTATACATTTAGTAACCAGTGCTGTTGAGGTCTCCTTTTGGGTAGATAATACCACTATTTCTCCTAGCTTTACGGGAGGGAGAGTGCCTACACACTCTCTATAGACCCCGAAACTATTTCCTATCTCAACCCCATCCTTTTCACCAAGGTCTATATAGACAATATTATTCCAGCCAATCTCTACAGGTTGTCCCTTTGCAGCAACAATATGGCCTTCAATCTCTTTCTTCCCCGTCTTTAAAGATATGGTGGGGGAAGCAGGATGGAAGGGCATCAGTTTATTCCCTACAGAAATGGGATTATAGGAATGGAGTATCCGGGCTATGGAAACATTCCCTTTCACTTCTACAATCTCCACCTCACCTAAGATTCTATGAATATAACCTAGTTTTTTCTTAGTAATTGGGTGCCTTAAAGGCTCAGAGGTGGTATAAATGGTGAAGTGGTCTCCTGGTTTGATTCCTTGGGCTTTCTTCAGGCTTACATAGACTATATCGCCCTCACTCAGTAGAATTTTCCCCTCCTGAGAATCAAATATCGTGCCGGACTCCATAATTCTTTGAGAAGCCATAAATCCAATGGAGTTTATCTCTGCAAACCTTATTTCCTCAGCCCATACGTTCAATCCAGAGAATAACAACCATATCAATAACACCAGTGCCTTCATGGTCTACCGACCTCCTTGGAATGAATCATAATTTTAAAATCCTATTTAGGACTCCTTATGACCGGGAACCGATCCAGCGATATAAGATCTTGACACCTTTACCCTAAGGTTGTCTGCAATCTCCAGGGTAACTACCGTATCCGTAAGACCAGTAATTTTCCCGTGTAGCCCTCCAACAGTGACTACCATATCTCCCCTTTTCAAGTTGTTCAAAAATTGTCTATGTTGCTTTTGCCTTTTTTGCTGGGGTCGGATTAAAAGAAAATAGAAGATAAAAACTATTATCACTAAAGGTATAAGGGCTCCAAAGGCTCCACCTGCTGGCTCTCCACCCTGCCCTGATGGAGCTCCCATGGCATATGCCAAATCAAACATGTATTCACCTCCTTATAATATTAAATCCCCACTAATATGGGGTTTAAAGCACAGATCGAAGGGTTCTAGCTCTTTGCTCCATGCTCTTAGGTATTACACCGTTTATGGTAAAAATCCCTCCGAAACTGTAAGAACCTATCTTCAAAAATGGCCTGTCTGATGTCATTCATCAGGCATATGAAATGATAGAGATTGTGAAGGGTATTAAGCCTTGAGGCCAAAATCTCCCCGGCCATAAAAAGGTGCCTCAAATATGCACGACTATAATTCCTGCAGGTATAACAATCACAATCTTTATCAATAGGGTCTTCATCCAGACGATATGCGGAATTCCTAATAACTATCTTTCCAGAATTGGTAAATAACATCCCATTTCTGGCATTGCGTGTAGGTAGAACACAGTCGAACATATCCACCCCTCGGTACACACATTCTACTATATCCTCAGGAGTACCTATACCCATAATATATCTAGGTCGATCTGGTAATAAATGTGGAATTGTATATTCTATCATCTCCCAGGTCAACAACTTAGTTTCACCTACGCTAAGGCCCCCTATGGCATAACCATCGGGATCCACCTCTACCATTTCTTTTGCACTCCTTTCTCTCAAATCTCTGTACATACCTCCTTGAATGATTCCAAAAAGGGCTTGATGGTTGTTGGTCTTAGTGGCCTTGGATCGCTTGGCCCAATTGATAGTAAGCTCAAGAGACCTTTGAGTATACTCATAGGTAGCGGGATATGGAGTACATTCATCTAGGCAGGTAATTATATCAGCACCCAAGGATTCCTGAATATGTATGACCGATTCGGGGGTTATAAGATGGATAGAGCCATCTATATGGGATTTAAAGGTGACGCCTTCCTCAGAGATTTCTCTCAAGGCATTTAAACTAAACACTTGGTATCCACCGCTATCTGTAAGGATAGGACCGTCCCAGTGCATAAACTTATGGAGACCGCCTATCCTCTCAATGACTTGGTGTCCAGGACGCAGGTAAAGATGGTAGGTATTGGCTAGGATGATTTCTGTACCTATACCCTTTAGTTCCTCAGGAGTTAGCCCCTTTACTGTGGCCTGTGTACCTACCGGCATGAAAACTGGTGTCTTTACCATGCCATGGGGGGTATTAAATTCTCCTATCCTGGCCTCACCCTCCTTACTTTTTTTGATGACCTTAAACCTAAACATCATTTAACAACAGGATTAAGGTGTTCTCTTTATTTGATTCTCGATACTGAATTCTCAATTCTTTCCTATATAATGAGCATGGCGTCTCCGTAGCTATAAAATCGGTATCTTAATTTCATGGCCTCATGGTATGCCTTCATAATGAGGTCTCTGCCTGCAAAGGCTGAAACCATCATAATCAGAGTAGATTTTGGCAGATGAAAATTGGTGATAAGGCAATCAACTAGCTTAAACTGGTAACCTGGATAAATGAATAGATCGCATAAACCGGAGCATGCCTCAACCCTTCCCCACCTACTTCCCATATACTCCAAAAGGCGGGTAGTGGTGGTCCCTACAGCTACTACCCGCCTTCCTAATTTTTTCCCATGGTTAATTATCTGGGCAGTCTCTTTCGTCACTTCAAACGCCTCCTCAAACATCTTGTGATCACGAATGTCCTTGGTTCTCACGGGAAGGAAGGTGCCATAACTTACATGAAGAGTTATAGGCACGATGGAGATACCTTTTGCTGCAATTCTTTTAAGCAGATGGTGGGAGAAATGAAGACCGGCTGTAGGAGCGGCTATAGATCCCTTCTTATGGGCAAAGACCGTTTGATACCTTAAGCGATCCTTCGGATGTCCGTCTATGTCTCCTTGAGGGGGCCGCTTGATATACGGGGGTAAGGGTATTTGGCCTAGTGCATTTAAAATCTCATCGAAGTTGCCTTCAAAATAGAACTTTACCAAGGATATGCCATAAGCACGGTATTGGATGACTTCACCTATTAACACCTCATCAAAATAGAGCTTAGAGCCTAAAGGTGGCCTCTTAGAAGATTTTATAAGACACTCAACTGTGACTGAATTGCCATTTTTTTCAGAAATGGAGGGATAATTTAACAAAAGTACCTCTACCTTTCCTCCAGTTTCCTTTCTTCCAAAAAGCCTGGCAGGGATGACTTTGGAATCGTTAATAACCAATATATCTCCTTCCTGGAGGAAGTTAACCACTTTTGAGAACACCTCATGAGTAATAGACATCTTCTTCCGATTGAGGATCAGGTCGGGGCGTGTCGCGATGACCTGGAATTGGATGGGGTCGTGGTCCAGGGTCCGTACCTCGATGTTTTTTACGTCGGAGTCCTGTGTTTGTTGCTCATCCTGGGCGAACGGGGAGACGTCGATTATC
>DTXE01000540.1 GCA_012962595.1 Syntrophaceae bacterium
TATATCACCTTCGGTACCACAAATGACCCTTTATCCTTCTGGGGAGCATTCGCCAGAGAGCTCTCTTGAGAAATAGATTTCTTTACCTCGTCATCTCTGAATGCATTCTTTAAGCGTATGGCATGAGAAGTGGGCTCAATATCCTTTGTATCAAGCTCATTCAGCTTGTCAATGTAAAGGAGAATGGTATTTAGTTGCTGGGTATACAATTTCTTCTCCTCTTCAGTAAATGTAAGCCGTGCCAGCCTGGCTACATGCTCAACTTCTTCGACGGTTATTTTCATATATTCCTCTTCCTCCTCACTTTCTTGCCCAGATGTCAGTTCTTTCTTTCAGGCTAAAATATTTTTCATTACCAATTATTACATGATCCAAAATCTCTATACCCAGAATCATACTTGCCTTATAAATCTGTCTTGTTAGTTTAATATCATCCCTGCTTGGCGAAGGATCTCCTGAAGGGTGATTATGGACAAGAATTATGGCTGCAGCATGTGACTCAATGGCAGGATGGAAAACCTCCCTTGGATGGGTGAAGCTGGCGTTCAAGGTGCCAATGGCTATGACCTCATCTCGTATGAGTTTATTTCTTGTATCCACGTACAGTCCACGCAAATACTCTTTTTTCAATCTAGTCAGGTCTTTTGCATACTCAAAAACCTCCTGTGGCGATTTCAGAAAAACCTCGGTTTGCTTTCCAAATAGCCTTTTGCCCAGCTCAAAAGAGGCCACCAATTGGCATGCTTGAACAGGTGAGAGTCCTAAGACCTTTTCTATCTTCTCCACATCACCCTTCGAAAAGACAGCCTGGTTACCATATTGTGACATTATTCTCCGGGATAGATCGAGAATCCCCTCTTTTTTAGTGCCCCTTCCAAGTATCACGGCTATTAATTCGTAATTCCTAAGCGCTGTTGGTCCATGCCTTCTCAACTTCTCCCTAGGTTTTTCCTCTTCAGGTAAGTCACGAATCTGAAGTTTGTAGGATTCATCCAACTTCTATCTCCCTCCATCATTATGTGGCGATTTGTCAGGAACCCAATGCCATTATGAGTAAATATCTCATGCAGTATAAAAGTGTCAAAATTTAAAGAGCTTTGATATTATAGCCATGTCCCACGATTGATTATAATGGTACTAGCATAATATTGAGAAAATTTCCAGATGTAGTTAACTAAAGTTTCCTTAGGTAAAAATAGTAGGTAAAAAAGGGACACATCCCATTTTTCTTGACTATCACTCGCTTTCACATTATACCCTTCCCATGCCACGCATAGCAAGGATAGTAGGTATAGGATATCCCCACCACATAATTCAAAGAGGCAATA
>DTXE01000541.1 GCA_012962595.1 Syntrophaceae bacterium
CTACCTGATCAATAGGCCATAATCTTCCTGCTGGCTCAACACCTCCACCTAAAACAACTATGGCCTTTACTCCTTTGATCTTTTCTGTAGATATAATTGGCATATATCTGGTTTCCAGTGGGGCAGAGATGAGGTCAGCAGTAGGTGTAATGCTTAATAAATAGTAGAACAGGATAGCAGACAAAAGGAGTCTTCTGGGCCAACGCAGCTTAGGGCCTTGCCTTAAGAGAAGTATGTATACTCCTATCAACAAGGCAAGCAGTAACGTCGGAGGAAGAAGTAGGGTTTTCACTACGTAGAAGAAAGTAAACATTCCTCAAACATTAGTCCTTTGTGCATGGTGCTTGGTATTTTCTAGTTTACAGGGGTTACCTGGTTGACCTGGTTTACACAGATTCATAAATATGCTGACATTTATGATTGAATCTGATCAAAAATTGCTGGGCATGATAATTCTGTGTTTAATAGTCACATATTTTCACCATAGAGGGGTGGAGAACAATAGACCACAGCAAAGAGAAGGAGGCAATTATGGTGAATACGGTTACAAGAAACTTTTTTGGAATTCGCATTAATTTGGGCTACAAATAGCTTGCATAATAGCTGATAAAACGGACAAAGCCGTCCTTCTATCAACCTCTATTTTGCAATTTGATATTCAATTCCCCTAGGCTGAGATACCCTGCGGGAGGCATCAAGTATTTCAAGAGATACCAGGTGACCCTCTACATCATAATCAAGTATTATACCCTCTTTATCCTCATCACTCTCCTCCACGGGTGTATCTTTGAAAATAACGCTCAACGTATCTGTCTCTGGGTCATAAATGATCTTCATGATATCTACCTCCAATACCTTGATATTTTACTTGTCCTGTAAACTGTAATAACTTCGGGGGGCTGAGGGATTAAATCTACGACTACTCGAAAAAGATATTCTTTTTGTCGATCCTCAACCTATAATCTCGATTGATAAATATGTCGCTCCATTGTTCCTTTAATAACTTGTTCAGGGGATTTCAACACTAAGCGAACTTGATTCTCTGTGATTTGCCGCCGTTGCATTTCGAAATGAGCGTGGTCTTTGATCACAAAATCCAGCAAGGGACCTGACATAAACTTTTACCCTACCAACCCGGAAAAATTGAGGGTTTTGATATAAAGAGGAATTTTCCTCTCACCAACCATATAGTTTACTCCCTGGTGAGTTAAAACTCTTATATTTACCACATACCAGAGCAAAGAGAGAAAGGCGATTATGGTGAATATAATTATAAGAGATTTTCTTTTTGGAACTCGCATATTAATTGGGGAGAAGAATAGTTAGCAGGATGACAAACCTGAAGGCGAACAAGCCTAAAATCCAAATCACGCATAAGCAAGCTTCCCTTTAGGGGTTGGGATTTCTCTACCTGAGCTTTTTGCTGTTTCTATCCATTCTGAAATCACAACTTCTGCATTCCGTATAGCCTCTTCGTATGTAGCTCCATCTGCCATACATCCTGGTAGTTCTGGAACTTCTGCTATGAACAGGCCATCCTCTTCACTCCAGTAAATTATTATTTGGTATTTATACATCTAATCCTCCTTATGGAGCTTGTATTTTAAAATAAGTGTTCTAACCTGTTTTACTTGATAGGCCTTTGCTTTTCTGTCTTTCACTGGTGATCACCTTTGATACGCTCATCAAAGCCTAATTTTGAAAGAGTCTTCCGGAGTTCATCAAATTCGATATCCTTATCTGAAAGGCCCGCTAATATTTTCTCTAATACCTTTTTACTCAAATCATTCTCCCAATTCCAACAGATAAAAATATCAACCTCCTAATTACCGTTTTACCCTCGTCATATAAAGGTGAAGGCATCCTTAAATATCGCCTTCTTGGCCTCTTCCATATCTTCCTCGGTTACTTCAATACCCTTCCATAATCCTTTTAGTTTCGTCCTCCCCTTGGTGCCTCCCACTTGATGGGCGAGCGCCTTTTTTAGTTGTTCTAATTCCTGCTGGATAGCCTCAACTCGGGCCAGGCTAGAGGTGTGTGGGAAGTAATTCAAACCGTTTTGCATGTGAGGGCCTATATACCTTGAAATCCTTATGATCCAGGGTAAATATCTTTTTTATTCTCTTTGATTCAGCAAGGACAACCAAGGTTGCATCCGCCAGATCTCGGTAACCACTGGCCAGGTGGTCAAAAGGGGACCTTCTAAGCCCTTTAGAATATCTAAACAGGTCTGGTGGTATTGATCTGAGACATCAAAAAATGCCACTAAAGGGCCTGTATCAATAAGGATCATTTCTTCCGTCTAAAATGTTCCCTTAGTATTTCCTCGCCTCGTATAGAAAGATCACCGATACCACTTGCTTCCTGCCCCACCAAGTCTTGAATCAGTTCATAGGGTCTCTTACCCTTCTCCTTCAAAGTCTTGAGACAGAAATCCCTGATGGATTTCTTGAGAACTTCTGTCTTGCTTGTATGGAGAACCTTAGCCGTCTTTTCCAAAATGGCCTTAGTTTCTTTATCAAGCCTTACGCTAACTGGCATGAACCTTACCTCCATCACTTCTGGTTTGTTTTGTTGATATGGGCTTCCCTGTGTTTTTCCCTTGACAGATGCCCTGTAATATGTATTATAAATACATAAAATAATCCATTTATGGAGGTGCATTATGGATACGGTTCGGTTAAATATCACCCTTCCAGAAGAGCTAGCCCAGCAGTTAGATAAGTTAGTGGGGCCCAGAAAAAAGAGCCGTTTCATTACTGAAACCTTGAGACAAAGGATTGAAAAAATTCAAAACGAAGAAGTGCAGAAACTCTTGGAAGAAGGCTATAAAGCCAGAAAAGAAGAGGGTCTTGCCATGGCGAAAGAGTTCGAGCCTATCGATCTGGAGGGGTGGGATGAATATTAAAAGGGGAGAAATATATCTTGCCACCCTCCATCCAGTTGTAGGAAAAGAGATTTCAAAGACCCGCCCGGTTGTCATTGTCTCCAACGATAAGAACAACGAATTCTCGGGAACGGTAACCATCTTGCCTGTAACTTCTAAGAACCTTGGGAAGATCTATCCCTTTGAGGTCTTTTTGTCTAAGGGAGCTGGAAATCTTCCCAAGAACTCCAAGATTAAAGCTGACCAAATCCGCACCCTTGATAAAGGCCGCATTGTTACACTTATAGGGAAGTTAGGAAAGGAGGAAATGGGCCAGATTGAGAAGGCCATAAAGATTCATCTGACATTATCTTAATCCTCCAATGTATTTAAGAGAAGGGGGCAGGTTAAATCTTTTTCATTTCCGAACCGCAGTATCGTTTATTGAGTTGATTGTAGTTTATTGGGTTTGTTGGGTTAACTTAAAGCTCGAGGGAGACATTTATGCATTCAATGGATGCCTCGAACTCTATAACTCCAAACTTACAAACAAGGTTATTTGAACCACCAGATGAAAAATCCCTTTGCAATATCAAGGACATGTTTGCTCTTCTCTGCGTACTCCTTTGCATCATCCAAGATATACTCTTCATAGGGAATCCATAAGGTGTCCTTATCAATACCAGGATAACGGCTCCATGTAACCTCTGGTTCCATCTCCTCACTTATTCTAGCTATCTCACTCAAACGGCTTTTCCAGTTGGCTTCAATATCTCTGTTCTTGATCTCCTCCAATAAAATCGTGCCAATAAAGTGAGTTTTTTTAAAAATGCCAAAGCATATCAACACAGATTTGACCGCTTTCTCCACAGATTGCTGAAAGTGGTAGACAGCCTTATCAAAAAATCCCTCCTCCATAATTTTTAACCCAATTCTGTAGTCCCTTTCGCCATCACTAAGCATTACCCATGCAAAATCTTTATGGCTCACCTTACAAAGATAGGTGGGGATACGATCCACCACCGGAAACACCCATCCATCATCCAATTTTTTTAGTCTCTTATCCAAAATATATATTTTCACTTCATCAATAAGGGGTCCTATAAGATTATTGACGTCCAAAAGAATGAACCCTTCCCAGGCAATGTCAAGGAAAAGTGGATTATGATGCTTAAAGTTAGAAATGCATTCCTCTTCAGTCAAAAGCAGAATATCAAGAGGGATTCCTAGGGAAAGCTTCTCTTTAATAAGGGCTATCTCTCTACCTCTCTTATTTTTTCTTGGATGTACTTCGTTACTTATAACTAAAAGATCTATGTCAGATTCCTCTTTTTCCTCACCTCTGGCCCATGAACCATAAATCACAGCAGCCTCCACCTTAAAAGGTAACTTTATCAACTGCTGTTTGATTTTCTCCACCAAGGCCTGCTTCATGTAAAAATAACCTCTGGGACTAAAATCTTCCTACATGAAACCTCCAAAGGATCTATAACCTCTATCCCAATAAGTTGCTGCTTGGGAAAAAATCATAAATTTAACATATTTTTATGGATGACGGCTTTTAGTAGCTCCTTTCCACTGGCTTGTGGAATTTCTCGTTTCTCCTTTTTGGCAGTCTCTAACCAAAGTCCCATCGCTACTTTAACCTCTTTTAAAGCCTCTTCCTCTGTTTCCCCAAATGCAGAACAACCGGGTAATTCCGGCACCACCGCAATATACCCCCATCTTCCTCACTATAAAATATCTCTATTGCGTATTTATACAATTTTATTTCTCCCCTAGCAGGTTATATTTTTCAATAATTCTTAAAAATTGTTTAACTTGATAGGGCTTGGGGATAGTTAATCACCTTTTAAAGGTCTTTTACATTGCTCCTGCCGTTCGCATCCCTTCGCTAATTCCCTCTATAAAGGGCCTTATGACCTTCTCCAAAGCTGACGGATTGTCCTTCTGAGCCTCTAGCCGATATTTCTTACAAAACTCACTAAAGGCTATTACCGTCACTCCGGTCACTTCGTGATTTTTATTATTAAACCTCAAGACAATATATTCGTTAGGCTCTACTACTGTGTCATCAGGCTTTGGTTTTTGATAGGATATGTAAAGAACATCCCCAATTTCATCATAATCAACAATTATTTTCCTTTTCTTCTCCATAATATTTCTCCCTTTTGAATTTTGTTAGTTCTATAAGTTGTAACAATTATTCCTTCTTTGCTTTTAGGGACCTTATAATCCACAACTACCAAGAGATAAGGCTTACCTAAACTATCCTGAATATCTATATAGAAAAGTTCGCTTTCCTCCTTGGCCATACTTCTCACAACCACCAAAGGATCCGCTATAGCTTTCTTTACCTCTTCAAGGCCTAAAGCAACCTCTGGATGATACTTAATGATTTTGTGAGTCCATACCCCTTTTATTAATTTAACTATCCTACCTTTGTAATCTGCAATAGAAAATAAGGGCTTTTCTTTTCTCACCGGGAACCTTCAACTTACCTGAATAAGCTTCTGTGCTTGGTGCAGGGTGATGGCACTGTGCTCCATATCTACACTTAACCAATCAAAACCTGCCCTTGTCATAATTTCGGCAATAGCAGGGTGGCCAAGGGTGATCCAGGAGCCAATGGTGACCACTTTCTCCCGAAGTTTACTTTTGAGAGAGTTCTTATTTATAAGCACAGACCTATCTTTGAAACCACCATTCTACGAAGTCTCTGGCACCTTCCAAAACTTCCTCTGCTGTAATAAGGGCTTCTACAGAATCCTTTTCAACATACTCCACATAAGGAACCCAGAGGCTACCTCCCTTGATTCCTGGATACCTGGCAA
>DTXE01000542.1 GCA_012962595.1 Syntrophaceae bacterium
AGGAGCAAGAATTGAAGGGCAAACACTAGTCATATCTTTTGGAGGTCAAAATGAAGAAGGAAACTAAAGAGATGGAAGAGAAAGAGGAAGCTCAAATGGCTTGTCCAGTTTGCATGCTGTTTAATCTGGGTTCTCAAATATTTGGAAGGGAATCAGAGTTTTTCCGACACATGACCAATGCCAGGATAGAGTTCTTGCAAGCCATTAAATCCCTCATCGACAGGCGTATCCAATCTTTGGAGAAGGCCAAAGAGAAAGGAAGGAAAAAGAAATTTAGCAAAATAAGTGTGGAGGAATAGGCCTAAATGCCGGGCTGATGGATTGCCGGCAGGTCGGAAATGAGACCTTTATATTAAAAATTTAGAAAGTCATTAAAAAAAATCCTTGACAAAAAAAGGGGGAGAGTGTTAGAACCCATGCCGTCCAGTAATAGACAATGATAAAAATCTATTAAGTATGTAAGGATGAGTACGGATGAGTACCTTTAGCGGTGGCCTCCTCCTCTCCTTTGATAAAACAATTCAAGATAAGTCTATCGAACAAGTTCCCCTTCCTAAAAAAATGGTAATTCCTCTGAAACAATATGTAGGAGTACCTTGTGAGGCCAAGGTAAAGAAAGGGGATGAGGTCAGAGCTGGCCAAGTAATTGGTGAGAGTGCCAACCCCAATTCTATACCCACCCACGCCACTACCTCAGGAAAGGTAGCTGATATTGTAAAAAAGTCCCCCCATTATAAAGGTGATTACGTACCTGCTGTGATTATAGAGCCCGATGGTAAGGATGAATGGATTGAGCTCCCCAAAGCTAGTGGAGACTACCTACAAAAAAGTCCAGATGATCTTTTAAATCTTATTCGGCAAGCCGGTGTGGCAGACTTTGATGTAGATTCCATTCCTTTGCCCACCAAGTTAGGCCAGGCAAAAGAGAAATCTATTAATACCCTAATCATAAATGGCATAGACATAGAGCCCTTTTTGGCCAGTCGCTACCGATTGTTGGTGGAAAGGACTCAGGATATAGCTTCTGGGATAGAGATTCTCAAGAAGATACTGGGGGTTTCAACCATTTACATCGCTGTTAGTGAGGACATTCCTGCCCTTAGATCCGCTATCACTCAAAATGCTACCCGGATAGTTACCCTCAAGGCAAAGTTTCCCCAAGCACTGGAGAAACTTTTAGTTAAGTCTATCCTGAATAAAGAAATACCCCCTGAAGGCACAGCCTCTGATATAGGCGCATCTATCCATGATGTAGAAACCGTACTGGCAGTCTTAGAGGCAGTAAGAGATGGTAAGCCTGTAATTGAAAAGGTATTTACCCTTGCAGGGGACGGTGTAAATAGCCCTAAAAACCTCAGGGCAAGAATTGGTACCCCAATTGACCACATCGTTCAATATAGTGGAGGGTTTAGGGGAACACCTGGAAAATTGATTATAGGTGGGCCTTTGATGGGAATTGCCCAATATACCACTGAAATTCCGGTTACCAAAGAGACTTTGGGGTTATTTATTCAGCCTGAGGCTGAGCTTACTATTATTTCTACACAAAAGTGCTTCAACTGTGGGATGTGTGTTAGGGCATGTCCCGCCAGGCTCCTTCCCCATGTTATCAGTGCCTATTGCGAGATAGGTGAATTTGAGAAGGCCCAGGATTATTATCTAAGTTGTTGTATGGACTGCGGCTGCTGCTCTTATGTTTGCCCTGCAAAGATCCCCTTGTTTCACTGGATAAAGTACGGAAAATTGCAAATAGCCAAGAGAGTCGAAGAATGAAAGAACAAACTTTTGTGGTATCAGTAGCTCCACACATACAGAGTGTTGAAACCACTCAAAAGATTATGGTTACTACTGCCATAGCCCTTCTACCCACGGTGCTTGCAGGAATATATTTCTTTGGCATTAATGCCCTGATAGTTGTGATAATCTCTGTGGCGGCTGCTGTAGCCATTGAAGCGGCCTTACAGAAAGTCATGCGTAGAGATATAACCATAATGGATGGGAGTGCAGTCCTAATGGGTCTGCTTTTTGCATGTAT
>DTXE01000543.1 GCA_012962595.1 Syntrophaceae bacterium
AAATACCAAACATTGTTTGGAATTTGGGATTTGGAATTTGGGATTTGGAATTTGGAATTTAAGATTTGGGATTTGGTATTTTGAATTTTAATCCCTGCCTATATTGCGTTTTCATGCTTCCTTGTGGCCCTGGAGGCCATGAGGGTTTCATATGGGGTATAAAGCCCCGTCTGAACCCCGTAGCTACTTTAGTAAGCAACGGGGTGAAATTCTAACGGGGTTTACATGGTGGCGCAGGAAAGACAGGGGTCGTAAGCCCGTATAGCCATTTCTATTTTATTCAATATCCCTTCATCATACTGGCCGTTCTTGATAAGTGTGATAGCTGCCTGCTTTATGGACATGTTTATCCCTGCATTATTATGGGTGGTGCCAGTAATAATGTCTACATTGGTAATCATACCATTAGCATCCACCTCATAGTCATGGATAAGGGTACCACGGGGATCTTCCACACAGCCCACTGCATGACCTGCCTTAGGTTCAACCTTTACCCTTATATCTGTGCCAGTAATTTTTGGATCCTCAAGAAGCTCCACCGCCTGTTCTGCACACTGCAGCATCTCTATTAGTCTAGCGTAGTGGTAAAGCAAGGTGTACTGTGCTGGTCGACCAAACTTGCTCCTAAATTCCTCCAATTCTGCCTGTGCCAGTGGAGTAGCCATCTTCTCGCATACATTAATCCGAGCCAGGGTATTGGTTCTATAAATACTAACGGGATTTTCCAGATTTATGGAGAACCCTCCCCATTTTTTGGCATAAGGAAATCTTTGGTATGTCCAGGGTTCTATATGCTGGGCAATGTGATCTGCATATTCTTGATAGCCAAACTCATGGTTACTTCCATCTGGTTTCATTAGCCTAAGCTTCCCATCATAAAAATCCAGCGTCCCGTCATCATTTACCATACCCAAAAATCCAGTATTAATTGTGCCCAAATTCTTAATGAGATCTTCATATTTGGTAAATACATTCTTCTTGGCATACTCCAGGCTTAATTTACAGAATTCTAGAAGTTCCTTTGCCCCAGAGAGAAGTTCCTTACGCTCTTCTTCCATCATAGGCTTACTAAATCCACCAGGCACAGCTGCTACAGGATGAATGGCCCTTCCCACCGAGTGTTCTATCATCATGTGACATATGTAGCGCATATGCGCTGCCTTTTTGGCGATATCTGGTTCCTGTTCTAAGATACCAAATATATTCCTTTTGGAATAATGGGCATGGGGTCCCATGATAAAATCAGGGGCTGCCAGATAGAAGAAACTCCATATCTTATCTGCAATATAGGCCAGATTTTGCATTAGTCTCCGTAATTTCCTAGCCGTTTCCGGGATCTCTACCTCAAATATAGCATCACATGCCTTACTTGCAGCTAAATGGTGTGCCCAGCAACATAGCCCGCAGATCCTGGTAGCAATTCTTGGCATCTCCTCCAGAGGTCTTCCTATACAAAACTTCTCAAATCCCCTCAGGGACTGAACATGCATTTTGGTATCAGCCACATTGCCTGCATCATCTAACTGGATTACTATCCGGGCATGTCCCTCAATTCTAGTTACTGGTTGGAGAGTGATAGTTTTCCCCATTCCCCTTGTTACCTCCTATCTTCTTGGCGGTCTTGCGGGTAATGGCCTCAACATATTATGAGCACCAATAAACCTATTAAGCATGGCCCTACGATCTGCTAATGTCTTGGCATCAAGCCCTATAGATGTCATAGCACCCATCATGTCAACCATGGGATTAGCGCCTTTCCGAATTGGCCCAAAGCAGCCTCGACAGGGCATTCTGGCCGCTATACATCTGGGGACACCAGTCCTACCAGCACAACCAGCTAGGGTAACCGGTCCCATACAGAAAAATCCCTGCTCATTAATGCAGCGCATCTTATCGGGACCCTCTTCAGGATTGAAGGCCAAATTTTCAAAACACCGCTTGACTACTCCCGCAATGGCCTTTTTTTCCCTAATGGTAGGGCAGGTGTCGCAAACACTCCTTTCGGGAAGCTTCCACTCGGTTTTCCCTTCTAATAGGTCCTTTATCACATCTTGAATACAAACCGGATGGGGTGGACAACCGGGAACAAGGATATCCACCTTTATAACCTCATCTACTGCATAAACACGATCAAGCCAAGGTGGTACATTCTGGGAAGGGATATCGGAAGGCGTGGTTGTTTTGGAATTACCATATATCTCTTCCAATATATCTTGCTTTTGAAACATATTGGCTTGGGCGGGAATCCCACCGTGTGTAGCGCAACTTCCTAAGGCGATTATAGTTTTACACTTCTTTCTCATCTCTTCAGCCACATGCTTATGTTCCTCATTGCGAACGGCACCTGTGATGATACCTACATCTGCCTCTGGTATATCCATTACATCTTTCTCACCTAACTGGCCATAGTGTTTGTGATCCATGAGCATAGGTATATGCACAAAATCCAATTGAGGAAATAAATCTATTAAGGCATCACCCATGTTCAAGATAGAAATTTCGCAACCAGCACAGGCATTGACCCATTCTTCTACTACTTTTAATGCCATGACTTCATCTCCAATAATGACTATTGAGTTAATTCAGTATCACATCTAAATGTTCTTAGGCAGGAGTACCTTCCACCACTACCTCTTCTGGTGCAACCTCCCGCCTTGAATATACTAAATATTGTTTTCCCTCTCTAATCATCCTTACCTCAAAACCATCCTTTTGGTATGCCTCCATCACTTCCTTTGCCTGCTGTTCGCTGTGGTATGTCCTTCCATCCCACATGAATTTTTTACCATCAAATATTTGGGAAATGGCAACGGCCATTTTTACCCTCCTATTTTAAATTAGGCTCTTGTACTGTATGGACTGGGCCCTAATGCCTTTAGAGTTTCAGTCATCTCAGTTACTACCTGAGCAAATTTCCCAGCCTCAGAGGCAGATATCCATTCTAGTCTAAAACGTTCCGGTTCTAGACCAAAATCTTCCAGCATGAGATAAATGGCTTCTGCTCTAGACTGTGCCTTTACATTACCCTCCAGGTAATGGCAGTCTCCTATATGGCATCCACATATCAATACGCCGTCGGCACCTTTGGTTAAGGCATGGATTACTAGATTGGGATGAACCATGCCGCTACACATTACTCGAATGATGCGGATGTTTGGTGGGTATTGTATTCTAGATGTTCCAGCCAGATCGGCCCCGGCATAGGCACACCAGTTGCACAAAAATCCGATGATTATTGGTTCATATTCATCGCTCATGGTAAAACTCCTCTTTCAAATTTATGGCTCTGTGTGATAGTACTAGCCGAGATTTATAAAATGAAAAAATTAACAGGGCAACCAAGGTCATTATGCAAATCTATCACCTCTTCCGTACGTGGCACTCGCCACATGTGACAGGCCCTGTATCCATTTTCCGGTGGCAGCCAGTACAATTCTCGTGGAAGGCGATCCTCAGATCCAACTTCTT
>DTXE01000544.1 GCA_012962595.1 Syntrophaceae bacterium
CCTGATCTAATATGTCATAACCCGAAGATGCTACTATCTTTATACTATGTGCTTGGCCGTCAACCGGAATGGCAAATTGAACCTTGGCCATCCCTTCAAAACCTTGTCTCCTGGCCCAATGAGGGTATCTCTTGGCGTCTTCAATACGTCTTCTCACTAAATCCTGAAAGCGGAGATAGGCATCCTCAGAGGCAGCAATACCTTCTTTAGAATTTTCATATTCCGTACTACCCACTGATGCCATATCCTTTTTATCACATATCATATGATCACTTTCTACATATTTTTCTTCTCTTGTGCCCTTGACAGGTGTTTCCATATCTTCAGGAATTTCTTTAATCTCCTGCCTCTTAAGAAAACTGGACTTTCTTTCTTTAACTATGGGTTCAGGCCTTGGTTGAATTTTTGGCTTCCTCCCCTCCTTGGGCATCTCCGAGATTTTAGCAAAGGTCATGTCCTTTATTCCCGCCTGAATTAAGGGTTTCATTATCTCAAGATGCATTTTTATGCTACCGGCCCTTTCAGTCCGTCTCATTTCTGATTTAAACACTGATGAAATACCCAATAGGGCCAAGTGGATGGCCAATGAGATTATGAGGGTTACTTTTATTGAATCTTCAGGCATTTTTGCTTGTCAACTAATTTACTAACTCTCGGACAGTGTAAACAATTTGCTGGGCCTTTAGATCTTCCATCTTATAATATTTTCCATCCAGGGATTTACAGATTTCCTTTGATCTACCAAAGGTGATGAAGCCATTCTCCGAATCAATGACAAGGGAACTTACACCTAATTTCTTAATCTCAATGGCTATCGACTTGGCCTCTTCTAAGGGATCCCCTCCCCATATGCTCACATTGGGTTTACCATCAGAGATTAATATCAAGAGGGGCTTAGTTTGCCTTTGCTTCTCCTTTTTTAATACCTCAAATGCCAACTTCAATCCATACGAAAGAGGAGTTTTACCCCCTACGGGTAGTTCCTCTAGTTGTTTTTTAGCAACCTCCACGCTGGAGGTGGGCGGAAGAAGTAACCTTGCCTCACTTCCCTTAAAGGCAATCAAACCTACTTTATCGCGCCTTTGGTAGGCGTCAATGAGTAAAGAAAGTATGGCCCCCTTGGTCTCTACCATTCTTCGATTGGCGCCCATGGAGCCACTGGCATCCACCACAAACAATATGGTGGTACCTATCTTTTTCTCCCTTATTTTCTGGCGGAGATCAGGGGGTTCAATGGCCACAGCATTTCCGCCCCTTTCTCTATAAATTTGATGGGGAGCTGCTGCCCTTAAGGTAGCATCTAAGGCAACGTCCCTATGCTTATCTTTGAGGATGGTACTTCCCACATATCTTCCCCATTTTGTGTCGGTCCTAGCCTTACTCCTACGCCCAGAACCTCTCTTGGGTTGCCTATCTAAGGGAAGATTTAATTTCTTGACCTGAAAGGGATCTCCCACCTCAAAGTTTGTTTCTGATCCCCCTTTTTGTGGCTCTTTATGTTCTCTATTTCGGTGTGAATTCTGGTCTCCCCTGGTTTCTTCCTGCTCTTCACCCTTCGCTTTTTGCTTATTCCTCTGCCTCTGTATGGATTGTTCTAACTTCTCCTGATCTACTTTGGATTCTTGAAAGGGTCTCTTTGGCATCCGGTGTGGAAGGACAAGCTCAGCTGCCTCCCTGACGTCGTCCTCAGTGATTTCAGTTCTTTCATGATAGGCAGAAATGGTGTGGGCTGCTTTAAGCATAAAGATGTCAGCCCGATGTCCATCCACACCCATATCCAAGGCAATCTGGGTAATCAAATCAAGTATCTCAGGAGAATAGGTAACATTAGGAAGTAATCCTTTAGCCTTTAAAATAAGCCTGCAGAGCCTATCTTGTTCCTGTCTCCATTTCTCTTCAAAACCATGGGGGTTCCTTTCATAGTCTAGCCACCTCTCAACCACCTCCCTGCGCTCCCTTTGATTTGCAATGCCCTGAACATCGACACAGAGACCAAACCGGTCTAAAAGTTGTGGCCTCAATTCCCCTTCTTCAGGATTCATAGTACCTACCAGGATGAAACGAGATGGATGTGAGAAGGAAACCCCTTCTCTTTCCACAATATTCACCCCCATGGCGGCGGCATCCAGGAGTACATCTACCAGATGGTCGTCCAAAAGGTTTACTTCATCCACATATAGAATCCCACGGTGGGCTTCGGCCAAAATGCCCGGTTCAAAATGTTTCTCTCCCTTCTTTATGGCCCGTTCTATGTCTAAAGTACCCACTACTCGATCCTCTGTGGCTCCTAAGGGAAGATCCACCACCTCCATTTTTCTCTTAACAACTGGTAGTTCCTCCCCCTTTTCTTTTCTATTCCAGCATTCAGCACACATCTCCTGCTTAATATCAGGATTACACCGAAATTTACAATCTGCTACAACATCTATCTCTGGAAGTAAATAGGCTAACCCCCTAGCGGCTGTGGATTTGGCCGTACCTTTCTCTCCACGTATCAGAACCCCTCCCACATTGGGATTAATAGCGTTAAGAATTAATGCCTTCTTCATCTTTTCCTGACCCACAATGGCCGTAAAGGGAAATACCGTTTTTCTGCAACTCATTATGTTGCCTCCCCTATCACTATCTTATCCTCACCTCTTCCATCATTACTTTCCAACCTTCTACATCCTCTGAGGTCATAATATCCACTGAGCCCCCCTGAAATTCTCCTTCTATATCTCCCATCTTTTCCTCCAGCCAGCCCTCTATCTCTAAATAGATATCCTTTAAGTGCCTCAAGACTTCTGGGTCTGCATTCCAGAGACCTCTGCTTTCCGCTTCAAGTAGTCTCCTCTCTATCTCTTCCAGTGCCCAGGGGTTGTTCTCCTCAAAAAACTTCCGGTTTTCTTCGTTCAAAACGAAGGTCCGGGCAATATCGTCAAATATCCAGTCGTCTACTGCCTCAGTAGTTGCCTCCCAGCCGTAGACCCGACCAATCCTTTTGGATATATCACCTGCCCCCTTATATCCGTGCCTCTTCATTCCCTCAATCCATTTGGGATTTAAAAGTTTGGTGCGAACAACCCTCCTTACCTCATCGGCTAAATCCCTTACCTCCGTGTGTTCTGGTTCTCGGGTATCTCCATAGTAACTTTTTACCTCCCTGCCGGAGATGTTTCTGGCAGCGGCGGTCATTCCCCCATGGGTACCGAAATAGCAGCAACAACCAAAGAGGTCATATTCATCAGAAACTACCTTATTAAAGGTGATATCCACTGTCTTTAGATTATCGATTAACTGTCTCTGAGACTCCTGGCCAAAGATTCCCTTGCCATAGGCATAGCCATTCCAGTAAACAAAGACATCGGCTAGGTCCTTCTCTTCCTTCCAGGCCGAGGCATAGACCGCTAGTTGTACACCGGCGGAATAGGTACCTGGCTTAGAGGTAAAGACCCGCAGAGTGGCCCGCCGCCAAGATTCCTTATCCAAAACATTCTCACCATTGGAATCTATCTGCTCCAGGGCATGCTTTCTCACAAAATTCATCTCAGGAGGTTCATCTAGGGAGGCAACCGCCTGCACAGCCTCATCAATCAGCTCTATGCAATTGGGGAAGTTATCCCTAGTGATGCCAGAGACACGGATGGTCACATCTATCCGGGGCCTTCCCAATTCTTCTAAAGAGATAATCTCAAACCCTCGTACCCGGCCATTAGAAAGCCAAATGGGTCTCACCCCTAAAAGGTACATGATCTGTCCCATGCCTTCACCATCTGACCACATGATATCGGTAGACATCCACCAGATGGCCACGTTTTCAGGAATTCTCCCCTCCTCCTTTTTATGTTTTTCTATAATGGCATTTGCCAATCTTTCCCCCACCTTATAGGCAGCCTTGGTAGGGACCCTTTCCGGATCCAGGGAGTAAAAATTCCTCCCTGTAGGTAATACATCATTTCTTCCTCTGGTAATCAGTCCTGATGGGCCAGCTGGAATATAGCCACCCTCAAAACCATGTAACAGTGCCTCTATCTCCCCCGAGGCCTCTATTCTAGAGTTTAGCTCCAGGATTTGATCCTTGATTAAATCAAGCTTATTAAGATGACTCTCATCCCTTAACCCTTCCCCCAAGATCTCCTTGCACCTTTTCTTCAGGTCTCCATCTTGAGAGATTAAAAGCTCCTTGATAAGCGACTTACCCAAGAGATCGATCTCTTCCAACAACTCCCCATGGCTCTTGTAGTAAAGGGGGTTAATGGTTCCCTGATTACTCAGAAGATCATGGATCTTAAGGCCCATTAAGCCGCAGATGACCTTACGGAGCGAGATCTCTTCGCCCGCATCATAGCGGAGGATAGAATTGATAAAATCGATGCGTTTATCCCCATCAGGTAGCTCTCCGAAGATATGCATCCCATCCTGTATCTGGGTATTCCTGGTGCGACTTAATGCCTCATGGACCCTCTTTGTTACCTCCTCAAAGGGCATATCATGGGTAAGCTTAATCTCCTTATCCAAATTGGTCTTTGTTATCAGGTCCATGATTAGATGTTCCAATGCGTGAGCACGGCCCTTTTCGCTGATTTTGGCCTGCTCATATTCACCCAGGTAGCGCCCCAGTTCCTCCAGCCCCTCATAGAGCCCGCCCTGGATCATGACCGTCTGCATATGATCCACCAGGGTGGCGTAACTCCTCCTCTTGGCGATGGTGCCCTCAGGGGGATTATCGGCATTGTATATATAAAGGTGTGGCAGGTGGCCGATACTTATGTCCGGATAGCAGTTCTGGGAAAGGCCCACACCTTTACCTGGGAGGAACTCCAGGTTTCCATGGGTACCCACATGGATGATGACATCTACACCAAAGTTATTTTCTAAATAGTGATAAGTGGCTAGGTATTGGTGTGGTGGAGGCACATGGGGATCATGTAGTATTTTACAAACCTGTCCATCACACCTTGCCCCGGCACATCCCCGCTTGGGCTGCACACATACCACCGCATTGCCATACTTAACCCCGGTAACCACTATCTTACCATCATATACCATGGCGGGAGGGATGCCATTTTTCTTTTCCCCAGGAGGATTCCCCCATGCCTGTATTAAGCGCTCTCTAACCTTTTGTGGGAGCGTGTCAAACCATTTTTTATAGTCGTCCACTGAGACAAGGGAAAGGGCACCACCCTTATTGACAATCTCATTCACGGTAGTCCATCTAAACTCCGATATGGCCTTGCGATCCATGATGGTCTCTATAAGCTCTTTTCCGTTTTCAGGAATGTTTTCTACGGAGTAACCTTCTTCCTTCATGTGCCTCAAAATCCTGGCTACACTTTCTAAGGTATCCAGATGGGCCCCTCCCCCCACAGTGGCCTCCACAGAGGCGCAGGGATTATTATGGAGGATAAAGGCTACCCTTCTTTCTCCTTTTGGTTTGTTTCTTAAGTTTATCCAGGCCCTTATCCTCTCGGCTAGCTTGGAACACCGCTCTTTAATAGGCATCCTTCTCTCCATGGTGGCCTCTTTCTCTTTTATCCTCTTTGCCCCTCCTATAATGATGGGTTCAATTACCCCTTCAAATTCAGGCATGGCCACTGACCAGCCGATACCTGCACCTACTCCCTGTAGGTCGTCTTCCCATTCCTCTATGGTTTTGTAATAGGAGGTGATGGGCTGAAATACTGGAACACCAAGCCTTTTTAGTAGTTCTACACCCTTCTCTGCACCATTGGTATCCGCTATATCCTCTCCGGCAGCCCTTCCTAAGAAAAAGGTGGTCAGTTTTACTACCGCGTCAACCCTCGGTTTTCCATCCTTCGTGAGAAAATATTCCAGGAGCACCTGACCACTGCCTTTGGTTCCCAAACCCTTATCTTTAACACTATATGAGAATGCAGGAATTATACCTAAGCCCCTCGCCTCCAACTCCCGTATAAGGAGGTCTTCTACTTCTAAATTCCCGTTTACCCAATAGTGGCGGGAAAATAATATTCCCACCATGTTTTGCCTCTTGCATCTTGATCCATACCAGTTGAGATATTCATCAATGTCTGTGAAATGCCTGGGGGCATCCGGATGGTATAGACCTTCCCAGGGAACTGGTCTAGGTGGATCAAATGCTATCTCAATCCCTAAGACCTGGTTACTTAGGTAGCGAAGCATATTGGTAAAATTTTCTTCCCCACCTATAGTAATGTAGTTATGGCAGGTAGCTACTATTTCCATGTTCACAGTAGATAGTACCCAGTAGGATGGATCATGGCCTACACATATTATAGGTACCTTTTTACCTATCTCCTTCAGCCTTCCCTCTATCTCATCCCAGAATGCTTCCGATGTGCGGTAAAGAAGTATCATACCCACTTTGTCAAGTTCCTTTAGGGCCCCCTCTATCTTTATGGAATCATCGGTGAGCGTTCTGGAGGAGAAGACCTTGAGTTCTAAGAAATCGAGCTGTTTGGCTGAGCGAATCAACACAGGAAGGTGGCTTGCCCACATAATGGAGCCTATTCTCATAGTTAAATCTCCCAAGCTTTCCTTATCTCATCAAAAATAAAGCCACAATTGCCATAATTATAAGACCCTGCCTCAATGCAGTAGAAATGACCATTAACTGAGTCCCTATCTTAGGTCCGAATATCCCTACATAATAGGGTATCAAATACCGCAGGCCTACAATACCAGTAAGCACATTTCCTACAAGTAAAATCATAACGATGTCTTTCCCTGCCAAGACACCCTTGGTTAGAAGGTTGGAAGCCACGGTATAGGCCGCAACATTACCGACAAACTGAGCTCCAATAATGGTTACCCCCTCGGTAGGTATGGGCAGATATTTAGTTATACCTTTCAAATATGAGGCCAATGCCTCAAATGCCCCCAAATCAATCAACACAAAGGTAACGGCGGTGATGGGTATGGTAATCATTACTATCCGCCTTATGATATTTTTAGAATTCCTGATACCTTCTATTAGCGCGGGCCAAAATTCTGGTCTTACTTTGGGGGCTACCTCCATACACTCATGATCCCTTTTTGGTAGCATAAGCCGCCCTACTGAAAGTACAAAGGCTGTCTTTACCAGTCCCACCACAACCAGGATGCCAAAGTAAGCAAGTCCCGTCATACCCAATAAAGGAATCAGTATAGGAAGCATTGCCCGCCAGTGCATGATTATAGCAGGGAAGGAATTGGCTAAGGAGGCAATAAATAGCTCCCTTTTCTCTATATTGCCCTTATTATATAGCTCCACCAGCATACTGTTGGCAGCAGTTGGGGAGCCAAAGGCGGTGATAAAACTCAATCCACACTCATCTCTTAAATGGCCAAGTGAAACAACTGGTCTGGCTATGAAGGACAGTTTTTCCACAAAACCCAGGGAGACAACTAGATTGACTCCTATTACGCCAAGGATCATGGAGGGTATCATTATACTGAGGTATTTTGAGGCAGAGATTAAAGATGCCAGCATAGAAGGACCTCATTCAACTCCTGGAATCTTGGGGTAAATGAATCTTAGGCCATCTTGGGAAAGGAAATCTACATCCAGGTCATAAACATTCTTTAAATTTTCCCTGGTGATCACAGAAGATGGCTTACCGAAGGCCACCATTTTACCTTTATTTAAAAGGGCTACTTTATCTGAAAAGATCAGGGATAGATTGGGATCATGAAGGGTTAGAAGCACAGTCAATCCTTCCTTTTTGGCCAGATCCCTTACTACCCTTAACACACTGATTTGATTTTTAAAATCCAGGTGGGCGGTGGGCTCATCTAAGAGAAGAATTTTGGGCTCTTGGGCCAAGCTCCTGGCTATTAGTGTAAGCTGTCTTTCACCACCGCTTATCTGGGTATAAGGTCTTTCAGCCAGATGTCCTATGCCCACAGCTTCTAAGGCCTTTACAGCTACACCTTTATCTCTTTGAGAGGGCCATGAAAAAAGGCCCACATGCGGCAATCTCCCCATAAGCACCACCTCAAGGGTGGTATAAGGGAACGGAGGATGATGTTCCTGGGGAACTGTGGCCAGAAGTTTGGCCATTCCCCTCCTTTTTAATCTAAAAATCCTTTGACCGTCCAGGGTAATTGTGCCTTCATCAAAGTTCCATGTCCCATTTATGCACTTAATTAAGCTGGTTTTCCCTGAGGCATTGGGGCCAAAGATAGTGGTCACTTCCTCTGGCAAGGCGTTAAACCCGATACCATCGAGAATAGTCAGTTTTTTATGTCTTAAGATAAGGTCTCTTACCTGTATCATGGGGCCCAAACCTTTACCCCACCCCTTTTCAATAAATATATAAAAAATGGAGCTCCAGAAATGGTGGTAATGATTCCCACCGGGATCTCAAAGGTAGTTACTATTCTGGCCAGATCATCGGCAAGAAGCATGAAGGAAGCCCCCACCGTCATGGATAAAGGGATTAACCTTTTATGATCTGGCCCTATCAACATCCTCACCATATGGGGAATCATAAGACCTACCCAGCCTATAATCCCACTTACGGAAACAGCAGAGGCCACAGCTAGGGCAGATGCCGCTATAAACATGCCCCTTTCTCTTCCTACATCAATACCTAAGGATTTGGCTTCTTCATCACCCATAGAAAGCGCATTGAGCCTCCACCTCATAAGGAAAAGTGGGGCACACCCCACAAATATCCAGGGGGCTGATGTATATATGGCCTTCCAGTCAGAGAGGGATAGACTTCCCATAAGCCAATATACCATAGTGGATAATTTATGGGGATCCACCATGAATTTGATTATAGAAACCAGTGCGAAGAAAAGGGCGGAAACAATGATTCCCGCTAGAACCAAGGACAAGGTGGGTACTTCCCTCCTGGTCTTTGCTATGCCATAGGTGATGAATGCCGCCAACAATCCGAAGATAAAGGCACAAAGCTGAATGGGTACACCAGGCAAAAAGGCTATACTTATAGCACAACCAAATGCCGCCCCAGAAGAAAGCCCCAAGATGTATGGATCCACCAAGGGATTTCTAAATATGGCTTGGAGGGTGGCCCCTGAGGAAGAAAGGGCTACGCCCACCAGCATAGCCAGAATAATCCTGGGAATCCTGATATCAAACAAAATGGCCCCATAGGTTTCAGGCCAGGGAGAGCGAGTGAATGGAGAAATAATTTTTTTAAAAAGCATATAGATAATGGTCAAAGGAGGGATTTCATAGGCCCCTAAAAAAAGGGAGAAGAAGAATACTGGGATAGGGGAAAGGGCCAAAATGATATAAATTATCTTCTGCTTTGCCATTGGTTGTATTAAAGGTCTGGAGCTACATGTTGGATTCCATAACATCTGAGATAAAATTTATGGGCCACTTTATCAAATTCTATATCTTTAAACAACTCAGGATAGAACCATTTGGACATTTTAAGTAAGAGAAGAACCACCCGGGGAGACCAAGTGGACTCCCTAGGAGCTTTATAAACACGCCCTCCCTTAACTGCCTTTATGCTTTGCCACCTGGGATCCTTTAGAATATCACAGGCAGAGTAATGAGCAGGCCCCCATATGACCACTACATCTGGATTCCAGGCCACTATTCTCTCTAAGGAGACTTCAGGATATAACTCATAAATACCCTTAGCCTGATTAATCCCACCGGCCAAAGTAATAAGGTCATGAGAAAGACCTCGGCCACCCGCTACCTTTGTGGGTTTACTCCATAGCCACAGGGCCTTTATCCTTCTTTGGGGAGGTATCTTTTGGACCCTCTTTCTCACGAGGTTTACCTTTCTCTCCATTATCTCGATAACCTCTTGAGCCCTTTCCTCCCTTTGGAATACCTTTCCCAGAAGCCTTATTGCCTGATACAGATCACTAAAACTCTCAGGATAGATACATAGCACCGGTACCCCTTTACCTTCTATGTGTTTTATTACCTCAGGGTTCCTGGGCCACATAATGACCACATGGGGCTTTAGGGCCAAAAGGCTCTCCATATTGACGTCAAAGCCAGAACCAGGGGATGGGGTATCTTTAACATTAGGGATACACCTTTTAAGTAAATCATTTTCATATGCATACCTGGATATGCCACAGACCTTATCCCAGGCAGAGAGTGCAGGGACAATTTCATAACACTCAAATAACACCACTCTTTCAACCTGATCAGGAATTTCTACCTCTCTTCCTGATTGGTCTTTTAATTTAATGGCCCATGCAATCTCGTTTAGGCAAAAGAGGAGCAAGGTAAAACTGAAAAATATTACTGCTATAGTTTTATTGGTGACCTTCATCTGCCAATTCCTCAGTAAGTGAACTTAAGCCTGCCAAAAAACATCCTTCCCGGCACTTCATCCTTGTAGTACTCTTCCCATTTCCTATTAGTAATATTTTCTACTTCAAAAGAAGCTTTAACGTACTTTGTTATATTCCTCGAAAACTCAACATCCCAGGTTATATATTTATTTAGTACATGTTCGTTCTCATTATCATAATACCTTTTACCTACCCACCTCTGCCTTATACTAAATGTTATTATGTCTGGATCATCAAAGGTAAATCCGAAATTTGCCTTATGGCGAGGTATATTTTCAAGCCAGTTTCCTTCCAACTCTTCCTTCCCTGGGAATTTTTCTATCTCTGAATGGGTGTAGTTGTAATTGGCATAAAGGGATAGCCATGGGAAGGGTCTATATTTTGCCTCAAGCTCTAATCCACTGGTCACTATATCACTTATATTCTGATACTGATACATATATAGACTTCCACTCTTCCCAGTATAAACAGAGCCAATCCAATCATTTATATCATTGTAAAATCCCGAAAGTTTCACATCCAAATTCTCTCCGAAACCCTGTTTTATTCCCCACTCGCCCTGTATTCCATACTCAGATCCTAAATCAGGATTTCCTTCCCACCATTTGTTCCAGTAACCCCATTGGTGGTAAAGATTATAGAGGTAAGGGGCATTAAATGATCTACCTATTGATCCATATAGGGTAGTGGAATCGGTTAGATGATATACTAAACCAAGCTTGGGATTAAACGCACCGCTGGTTTTGGCGTTGTATACCACCTCTTGAGGTGTCTTTGTGGTATCATAGTAAGAACCGCCATAGGTTCTATACCAGTCCCCCCGGGCACTGGGAATGATAATAAATTTTTCTCCTAGCAGTTTGATTTCATCCTGGATAAAAAAGGATCCCCTATGTTGCTTCCCTCTTGTCCTTTGTTCTCTAATGGTGGTGAACCACTCATACCTAGAATCTATCCTTGCCCACCTATAATCTGTGCCAACGGTAAAGACATGCCTTCCCCCTAAGGGCATGCTAAGAGAAACCACTGCCCCGGCATCCACAACATCCCTATGATTCCTCTTTTTTACTGGGTAAGGTGATACATAGCTGTTGTAATTCCAATAATGGTCTTCATCCAGAAAGAAGGTATTTATGGAGAGATTATACTTTTCGGCCTTCTTTTCATATCCAAGGGTTGGCCTTTCCCTCTCAGTAGAGCCATAATAATTTATCTGACCCCCACCTACCTTTTCATGCCAGTGGGAATATGAAAGAGAGATATTAGAGGTAGGGTCAATATCATAGGTAAATTTTGTGTATATATCTTCATGGTCTCTAGTTCTATAGGTGGTGTAGGGCTTTCTATATTCCTTTTCAGTTGATATATAACCGTCTGTCTCTAATCTGTTAAAAGAGAAAAAGTAGCCAAACTTATCCTTTAATGTACCACTGGTAGTAGCTCTACTGTTCCATGTTTTTAATGTGCCAAATGTTGCCTCTAAAGAATTTTTCATCTCCTTTTCAGGCTGTTTTGTAATGATATTTATCACCCCACCCATAGCACCAGAACCATAAAGGGATGAGGTTGCCCCTCTTACTACCTCTATGCGTTCTATATTTTCCACAGGAACTTCATTAAATGCCACATCACCACCATACATGGTATTCAGAGGAATTCCATCTAGTAAGATCAAATTTCCTCTCTGATGTGGTATCCCTCTCATAGTAAGACGCTGGGGAGTGGATCGAGTTAGACCTTGTGGATTATACACATCTATCCCGCAAACATCCCTTAGTATCTGAGTTAGGTATCGGGCAGATGTCTTCTCTATATCCTGCTTGGTTATCACCGTCACACTAGCAGGTACATCCTTTACCTCCCTTTCTGTCCTTGTAGCCGTCACCACCACCTCCTTTATAGGTATTGCCTTCTCTTTTTCTTGCGCCCAACTGATTTGTGAGCAAGCGAGAACAACGGATACTAGCATAATTACCCTCAACTTCTCCATCTAGTACCCTCCTTTCTATCAATATCCCACAGTCCGTGGTCCGTGGTCTGTCTCATCCACCTCCTTAAAAGCAAAAAGGCCACGAAAGCCAGGCAGATACCTTCTGCCTTCAAGACCTTCGTGGCCTCAATTTTGGATTAATCTGACCCCAGGTACGCGTTACATAGCGCGGGCAGATACGACTGGCATATTGTGCAAGCGACAGGTTGC
>DTXE01000545.1 GCA_012962595.1 Syntrophaceae bacterium
ACCAGTTCCTTGCCTTGGAACCCAGTATCTTTCTGGGCCTTTAAAACAGCCGGCATAAGGCGCTTTATCAGATCATCGATACCCGGAGTTTCCTTTTCGCCCGGATTTTCCCAAGCATGCACAGCGGCTCCCACAGCACCGCAGGATTCGTGTCCCATAACCAGGATCAATCTACTAGTCAAATGCAAAGAGGCGTATTCAATACTTCCCAACAGTGCAGGGTTTATAATGTTACCAGCCACACGTATAATGAATAGCCGCCCCAACCCCTCATCAAAGATCAATTCGGGTGGTACCCGAGAATCCGAGCAACTCAGAATAGTGGCATAAGGCCACTGCCCCTCGGTTAAGGCTTTACGAAACTTGGGACCCACACCCGGATCAGATAACCGTTTCATGGCAACATATCGGTGATTGCCTTTCCTTAGTCGAGCTATAGCCTCTTCCGGTGCAACCACAGCGTGCTCCATAGGAGGCGGCTCAGATGGGGCTCGAGCCCCAGCACCAGCGATCTTAGAGATTGCAAGGGCGGCCGTGCCCGCAGCGAGACCTTTAAGTACCTGGCGACGAGAGATCATTTTTTTCTCCTCCTCCACAATGTAATTTAGTATTTTGCCTAATAATGTGTTTCTTCATAAAAGTCAATTCAAAGAAATCGAGTTTTGGGGATTGAGGTTTAACAAACTTGGCCTTCACTGCCGTAAGGATCACCAGAGCAAAACATACTCCAGCCCATAGTGATAATATTTGGTTTACCCATCAACAGCCCTTTCCTCTTAACAGTTCCTCACCAGATAAATTTAGCATAAGATAGATTTGTCAGGCAAGAAAAAGGCGTCAGGTGTAGATGCAAGGCACATTAGTAAACCAGGAAATTTTAAGATGCCTCTTTTGAGAGCCTTACCACCAATAATATCTGATAGCTAGATAGGGAGAGTATCGAGGAAATATGGCTAGCTAATTGATTGATTTTATTGGAGGCGGCATCCGGATTCGAACCGGAGAATAACGGTTTTGCAGACCGCTGCCTTACCACTTGGCTATGCCGCCTGAAGGTTTGGAGCGGGAAACGGGATTCGAACCCGCGACTTCAACCTTGGCAAGGTTGCACTCTACCGCTGAGTTATTCCCGCCCTTTAAAAATATTATCAAATTCCATGCTTTTGTCAATACTATTCTCCCCGGAGTTTCCTCAAAAGGTTTGTATAAGGTTCTGGGTAGGAAAGGTCTGGTATTCTCTTTCTCGGAAAGTTCTATTGACAAAACAGGTATATTTAATGATAATCGCTTGAAGTAACAGATTTTATTGGTTTTTCAAAGGTTAAATGAGCAAATTAGAGGGATTACTGTTAGGTATCCTACAGGGACTAACCGAATTTCTTCCTGTTAGCAGTTCCGGGCATCTGGTTATAGCCCAGCATTATATGCCCAATTTTAAACAACCCGGCGTGCTATTCGACGCCATGCTCCATTTTGGAACCACAATGGCAGTGATAATTTACTTCTGGAGAGATATTAAAGTACTACTTTCAGCCTTTATCCCTGGCAGACAAGGGGATAATCCTGTTAGAACTCACAGAAAGATAGTAGGACTTATCGGAATAGGCACAGTCCTTACCGGCTTGATAGGGGTTGTTTTTGAAGACTATTTTATAAAACTTTTTTCCTCCGTCACCGCAGCCTCCTTTATGCTTTTAGTAACAGGGGGTTTGCTTTTGGCCGCTAGCCTTATAAGACAAAGTAAAAGAAATGAGGCGGATCTTAATGTAATGGACGCCATATATGTAGGGGTTGCCCAAGGCATCGCTATAATTCCAGGTATATCCCGTTCAGGTGCCACCATTTCTACCGGACTCTTTAGAGGTATCAATGGTGTGGTTGCTGCAAAATTTTCCTTCTTGCTTTCTATACCTGCCATATTGGGAGCGGTTCTCCTAGAATCAAGGCATATTAATCTTTTGGATTCTAGCGAAATAACTACCTATGTCCTTGGTACACTTTCTGCGTTTATCACAGGCTTGGTGGCCATAAGATTTTTACTTGGTGTAATTAAGAGAAAGCATCTTGAGATCTTTGCCTATTATTGTTTCATTATAGGAGGACTCAGCCTGGTATCCCACACTTTGAATGGGTTTTGAGTTGAAAGTTCCGTGAAGTCAATGTAAAATGTTGAACAGATATAAGGTAGAATATGAGCAAGAAGCCTATTAAGACAAAGAGGATTCATGAAATTAGTGGCCTTATCCTTTTTATGCTGGCCATATTTACAACCCTGATTTTGATACCAAGGGCAGAGAATCTATGCGGACTCATAGGTTCTTATCTAGCCTGCAAATTAAGAGCAATCCTGGGCTTGGGGTCTTTTGGGATGCCTTTAGTTTTGTTTGCAGTTACCCTAAAGCTCTTTTTAAGGCGGGAGACAAAGGATGTGATTTCTTCCTTTTTAGCTTACCTTGTAGCTCTTATTTCTATATCAGGTCTCTCCTCGGCTATTGGTAACACAATGCCTGCTTGGAGCCTAGGTGTCAAAACAGGTGGTGCCGTGGGGGCATTTACGGCTAGCAAGCTTATTGAGTTTTTGAGCCCAGTAGGGGCATATCTGGCGCTGGTTACGGTCCTCATCCTTTCTCTGATAATTGCTACAGGCATATCCATGGTAGGGCTATTCAAAGGAATGGGAAATGCCACACTCTTTGTTATAAATGGAATTGGGAGCTTGTGGTCCAGATATCAGGAGAAAAACAAGATCAGGCAAATATCTCATACAGAGAGCATAGTGGAATCTCCCCATGCAGCTATCCAATTTCCTTCAGGACAGGAACCATCACCTGGCCTCACAGAGACATTCAGATTACCGCCAGCCTCTCTTTTGACCTCCCCGGACAAAAAGCAAGCCCACATAGATAAAGAAGCACTTGCTGTCAATTCAAGGCTCTTGGAAAATAAGCTTAGGGACTATGGCGTTGAAGGAAAGGTGGTGGGAGTGGCCCCTGGCCCTGTAATTACCATGTATGAGTTTGAACCTGGCCCGGGTGTAAAGATTAATAAAGTCATGGGGCTTTCCGATGATCTGGCCCTTGCACTTAAGGCCTTAAGTATCCGGATTGTGGCCCCAGTGCCTGGAAAATCAGTAGTAGGAATAGAAATCCCTAACTACAAAAGGTCACCTGTGGTATTGAAAGACATCCTTACCAGCGATGCCTTTACCTCATCTCAGTCCAAGCTAACTATTGCCTTAGGTAAAGACATAATGGGAAAACCAGTGGTAACCGACCTAGCCAAAATGCCCCATCTCCTCATCGCTGGTGCTACCGGTACAGGAAAAAGTGTGGCTATAAACTCCATGATTTGCAGTATTCTTATGAAGGCCACCCCAGAAGAGGTTCGGTTATTAATGATTGATCCCAAGAGGATAGAACTTGCTTCCTATGAAGGCATCCCTCATCTGCTTCATCCTGTGGTTATGGATCCTAAGAAGGCAACTGTGGCCCTAAAATGGGCTGTTCAAGAAATGGAGCGCAGGTACGAACTCATGGCTGAAGTGGGGGCCAGAAATATAGATGCTTACAATCAAACAGTGGAAAAGGAGGGGAAGAAATCTAGCGAACAACCAGATCAAGTGAAGCATGAGAGACTGCCCTATATAGTAATTGTTATTGATGAATTAGCTGACCTCATGATTATTTCTTCTAGGGAAGTTGAAGATTGTATTACTAGACTTGCCCAGATGGCCAGGGCCGCTGGAATTCACCTTATACTGGCAACTCAGCGTCCCTCGGTAGATGTATTGACCGGTGTAATCAAAGCCAATTTTCCCACCCGCATATCCTTTCAGGTTTCATCCAAGGTCGATTCCCGGACTATCTTAGACACCGTTGGTGCTGAGAGGCTTCTAGGTTCTGGTGACATGCTGTTTCTTCCGCCAGGTACATCTAAGCTGGTGCGCATCCATGGGGCCTATGTATCCGATGTGGAAATATCAAGAGTGGCCGAGTATTTAAAGAAG
>DTXE01000546.1 GCA_012962595.1 Syntrophaceae bacterium
GCTATGCGTGGCATGCGAAGGGTATAATATGAAAGTAAGTGATACTCAAGAAAAATGGGATGTGTCCCTATTTTTCCTTACATTCGTCTCCATGTCAAGGACATCAATTACAGTTTTGAGTAGTAAGAAAAGATAACCCATATCTTCCTCAGTTAGTGCTATGGAATCTTCCTCAGGTGTCTCAAAAAGGGTTTCTACCAAATACTTCATAACATAGGGCTGTCTAGAAAGCTGGACTTTAACTACTTTCTCAAAAAATTTATAATGGGCTCCTTCTAAGCCTTCCATGAAATTTTCGTTGTTTTCAAAGCACTTAATGATCTTTTTAGAAGAGATTGGTTTGATTTTTTCCTTCGAGCTTTTTTGAAACATCCGATATATATTAAAAAACATATAGATGGTAAGTTCCTTTACTTCCTGGTTCATATCTTTGGTAAATTCCGTTATAAAAGCCAGGAGATCTGGCTGGTCTTTGCCTAACTTTGTCATTTCTTTGCGTGCCCGATTTGGAGTGAAGCCAGCCACCTCTTGCCATGTTTCATTAACTAATTCTTCAGATATAGGTTCCATACTGCCTTCCTTTCATTTGGAGATTGGAAGAGAAGGTCAGATCTTTTAAATTGACAAAATCAAGGTCACCCCCAGGTGTGTCCAAGATTCTATACACCATACATCTCTCCCCTTTCGGTAAATATAATGAATCCTTGAGCCCTTTTTACATCAAAGATTTTTGAGGCCGCCTCTTTGTATAAGTTTAGCTGGAATCGGTAGGTATTGATGGCGGATTTTATCTCCTTTTCTGAAACAGGAAAGGTCTTATAATCATAGACATTCACCTCACCATCCTTTAGGATGACCCTGTCTATTCTTCCTGTATAGAAAACCCCTTTTTTGCGTAAAACAAAGGGAAGTTCAGCATAAGCCTTCTCGCAAGGAAGTACCAGGTCTAACAGACCATTTTCCTTTAAGCGAAGGTAATGTTCTACCACCCTTCTTACCCATTGAGGAATCTCTGAACATGAAAGTCCTCTTAAGAGAAAGAGTCTCTGCGCCCTACCTTCTATATGTACCTTGTTTGCCTTGAGATGTCCCCTTGATAACTCTTCAAGAATCTTGTGCAATACCTCTCCAAATACCACCCATCCTTCCCCATGTGTTACCCTTTCTTCAATCTCCTCAGTCACGTTTTTTACCACAAGTGATGGCATTTGTTTGATCTTCTCTTTGTAGCTCTTCCATTCTTCACAAACACACTCTATGCATTTCTCTTTCCTGATCCCGTAGGCCTCATCTACCATGTTCTCATCAAAGATGTAGAGCCCTTCTATCTCTTCACCTATTTTAAATCCCTTATCTGTCTCTGTTATATGTAAGCTTTCCTTTAGCCAACCAAGCCTTGATGTCTGATGAGTATTCCATATA
>DTXE01000547.1 GCA_012962595.1 Syntrophaceae bacterium
GCACATGGAACATCACAGCCTATGTTACAGACGATTCAAGCATATCTGGAAGTACATATATAGTTATAGAAGCTGGAGGCAGGGCTATCGGAGGAGGAACAGGATGTAATAAAAACAACTGCCATTCTACAAATACAAAGGACAGAAGTGACTACCCCCGCTCACCTTACACTGAGCACTATAACCAGACGGCAACGCGTGCCGAAGCCGCCCATTTAAAATCTTCACATAACAAAGGATGTTACTACTGCCATCCCGGATATTCCACAACCAAAACAGGATCTTATGGAAATACCACGGGTGTTCACAGTAATAAATCCTGTGATTACTGCCATGGAGACTGGGACAACATTAGTAGTAGTGGAATTCCAAAAATGCCAAGCTGCTACGACTGCCATCCTCAATATAATAATAATATCACCCAGATTAGTACTCTTGCAAATTTGAATGCAGGTAACAACATTTCTGTGTATTCATATAACTATGATCAAGAAGCTCCATTAGCTGCGCATAATGGAACTAAATATAGCATATATGAAGGTGTTCCTTGTGTAGTATGCCATGGCCCAATGCACAACACCACCAAGCCAGACCCATCGGTACCTACCAATAGCAATATCACTGAATACACCCAGTGCACATCTTGCCACGATGCCTACAAACGCCACAACGATAGTGTTAGTTGTACAGTCTGCCATAGCCAAGATGCTCATGAAATAAAAGTATTTGCACAGAATGGTACCTACATCAAAGATGCCACAAGCACAAGTAGAGGTAACTGCACTTCTTGCCACCAGAACTCTTCCTTAATGAGTACATTATTGGCACAGCCCAAGGCAGGAGCTTATTCTGGTAGTGCACCTCAAGTAAATGCTCCATTGCTCCATAGTGAAAATACTTATAATGGAAGTTTATGGGATAGAGGAACTGATTTCTGGACTAATACTAGCGAGGTCAGTAAATGCAACTATTGTCATGGAGATACCAAGCATAAAACCTCTGCACTTGGATATCCAAATACCTTTAAAGGAACTAATGTAGTTGGAGGAGATCTAAGTGGAGACTGGTGTGCAAGTTGTCATTATCAGAGTAATTCTAACTATAATTCTATGGTAACTACCATGAATCCAGTACCTCCAGAGATAACTGGAAATGCAACTTATGGAGATTATACAATTGCAGATGACAACGAAACAGAGTACCTTAATCACATCTCGATTGGAGGATTCAATGATTCAGATTGTAAAGGATGTCATGATAAAAATGGTTCAACCACAAGTACTCAATTTATACATAATGTATCAATAGGAGGTGGAGCAGAGTGTATAAGTTGCCACGATGTAGGTAGTCAAGCAGAACATTTAGTTAATGCTACTAGTATTGCAGAAGGAGTTCATAAAAACTTAAATAACCAATCTGCTAATCCATATGGAGTGGCAGTGGAGAATAAAAAGTGTTGGGGATGCCATGCAAGCGATGGCCAAAAGCTAGGGAAAATGAGGATGGGAGATAGATATAAAAATCCATGGCAATGTCAGGATTGCCACATGTGGAATGGAACTAGGAATGCCTCTTCATGGGAAACTCCAAATCCAGGAAGTCCAGTACCACCTGCAATCTATGAACATGCTCCGAACGGCACAGATATTGTAACTAATATAAGTGTAGAATGGTATAGTAAATATGTTAGATGATATATCGTACAAGATAGATATAGAGGGGTATTTCAAAAGCCTATCTCGCCAACTAGAAGATGACTACACCAAACCGATGATAATAAGC
>DTXE01000548.1 GCA_012962595.1 Syntrophaceae bacterium
AATCAGATTGATCCCATAATCAATGGCCTTTTGGATGGTGGCTATAGATTCCCTGTCGTCGATGGAACCCCAATGGTCGCCTCCCAGAACCCAGGTTCCCAAACCAATGGTAGATACCTTAAGTTCACTACTACCAAGCAAACGATAACGCATTGCAAAAACACATCATGTGAAAAGTGTAGACCCCTCCGATTGCGACGAAAAGTCCTGCGCTGGCTCAGTCAGACCCCAGCAAGTGGCTAGCCAGCTTCACCTTTCTTTCTTTTCTCTATATAGTCATTCCATCTGGGACCAAGCAATTCTAAAGGTATCAATGAAAGGAATTTGGAGAAGATCGTATTAACTTCATTAGCAATTTCCACAAATGGCCATGGCTTAGTTTCTGGTGTCACATCTTGGCGCGCATATGTTAGATGAGCAACTTCCTTAGCCACTCTCCGATGGACTTTCTGGAGGGTATCAGACTTAGGTGGTCGAGCATTAATCCATATCGAGGGATCTTCGAAGAAATCCTCCGCGATTACATCATCCTTTTGCGGTCTTTCAGCGTACAGAAAGTCGAGCAAGATTCGAGTGTGCACTGTGAAGGACTCAAGGAGAGCGTTATTTAGAACACCCTGACCGAAGACGCCAGAGCCCATACCATTTGCGAGCCTCAGGAACATCCAAATCTCATAATACAAATGGTCAGATGCTTCGATCAGTTCTTCTTTGGTACGTTTCTTCCTAGGCATCTAATACCCCCTCCAAGAAAGAAGCTGGCTAACAACTGATCTCAGGGGCCACCGAAATGCGATAGCGTGTAGGCGGTTCCTTGCAGCGGCTGGTTAGCCAGCCTTAAATTCGATCAATCTTCTTCCATGTTCGGGTTGTACTTTTTGTATAAAGCACCAATGCTACCATTCTTCATAGCTTTAAAAACAGGTCTCATTAACTTTTGAAATTCGAGACCAAACTTAGGATGTTTTTCGATTATGTCAGGACGCTCTTTATAAATAAAGTACAAACCCAAAGCGCGAACATTTCCTGGTGGTGGAACGCAGGCAAACTGCATTGTTTCCGAAAAAGCTGTCATTTGCATCGCCTCGTTATCAATATTTTTCCCATGGGCAGCCATCCGGGATAGCCAGACTTGTGCGAGCAAAGCATGAGGGTCAGAGTCGGGGTATAACTTTTTTGCGTCATTGTATGCTTTTTCTTGAACTCTAATTATTTCATCGCCCATAGCTTCGGAATCAACAAGACTTTTAAGAAATCTAAAAACCCCCATGGTAATCACCCTCCTTATTATTGACTAACGACCAAGCATGAGAGGCGCGACGTAAGGAGCGTCCTACTCAATGCTATTGTTGGGCGGTTCAACCTTTGGTGGTAATTCTATTTCTGATGACAATCCTTTTAGACCCTCTAAAAGAAGATTATATTTTTGATCTAAATGCTTTGTGGAAAAAAGATCCTCTGCAAAACCTATAATAAATTGCGCACCCCTGCTTGGTAGATCTACGGTTACTCTTTGCCAATGATGGATCCTCTCAAAAGCTGAATATATCTCGTTCAAATTTGCAATGACGCGAGGCTCTGGGCACATTATACAAAAGTCTGGGAATAAAGATTCGCGTACAAAAAATGATAGTATTCCAGCTGATATAACTCCTCTTCTATGTTGGTTTACTATTACCTTACAACGATCGAAATTCTGATAAACCTCCCAAAGGAGCGCGCAAAAAATCCTGCTATAAAGCTCCTTTGCTTCACTCTTTTCCAATCGACCTTCGCGCCATTTGTGAACAAGCTCAAGAGTTTTAAGCATAAGGCCTATTATGCTGCCTGGTTCCATTCTTTCTCGCCTCCTTTATTCTAAGAAATTTTTTACGAATTAATACCGCCTAACATTCTTTTTTTATGTTGTTTTATTTTTTTGGAATACCATGGATTCTTATATGATTCATCAACCATTTTTTCTGGAATAACCTAGCAAAAACATTGAGATATGCAATATAAGACCGCATATGCTAATATTAAATTGCAAATTAACGAACATTGAAATAATTATCCACCGGACATCCTAACGGGGTAAGGCTTAGGAACCTCAAAGATACATTCATTACTCAAATCCAATCCAGGTCGATGATTGATCTAAACCTTCTCTGGATGACCTAAATCTATTGATGGGAGAGTCAAGATCAGGATAACCCAGGGCGATTCCCAGAACGACTTCCATGTGGTTAGGAATGCCTAATTCCTCTCTGATGGCTTCCTCATATCTCAGGATAAACCCTATAGGACAGGTGCCCAGTCCCATAGAATGGGCAGCCAGCATTAAATTTTCCATAGCTGCCCCTATTTCAAGCAATCTAGAGGGATATAAGGCCTTATCCATGGTTACCATTATAGCTACTGGGGCGTCATAGAAACGGCAGCTTCCTTCCAAAATATATGACATATCCTGCCCCATCTCATCAAGGTAGGTCTTAATTTGAGTAAATAATTCTTGGGTTCGCCTTTCATATTTCTTAGGCAGTTCTTCCTTGACTAGCTCGTGGACCATACCTTTTTCCTTGTATTCTCTTAATATAGCGCTGGCTAATCTTTCTTTCGCTTCACCAGTCACTACCACCAAATGCCAGGGTTGTTGGTTTATAGCTGATGGGGCTTTGATAGCAGCCTCCAAAATCTTAGTAATGAGGGTCTTGTCCACAGGGTCATTTTTGAATGCCCTGATACTTTTTCTCCCATTGATGGCTTCAATTATATCCATACTACCTCCCTCTTAAGAAGTCATTAGGTGTCAAGAGGTTTATGTCTCTGAAAGATCCTTTTCAGAACCCTTTGTGTTATTCAAGTCTGGTATCACGCGTTACCACCACAATGCCCGATTCGGTCACTGTAAAATGTTTGCGATCTTTTCTCACATTATAGCCAATCTCCAAATCTTGTGGGATAACGGTGCCCTTATCAATAATGGCCTTCCGGATTTTCGCCCCCCGCTCGATGGTGACATCCTCCATGATGATAGAATCTTTCACCTCAGCCTTGGAAAAAACCCGAACATTAGGTGAAAGAATGGAGTGCTCGATTTTATCAGCCTCGATAATGCACCCATCGGAAATAATAGAATTGACAGGTGGCGTATTGATGGAGATAATCCTAGCAGGCGGGGCCGGGGGGTCATAGGTGAAGATGGGCCAGTCTGGATCATATAGGTCAAACGTAGGACTTGCTCCAAGGAGATCCATATTGGCTTCCCAGTAACTTTCAATGGTTCCTATATCCCGCCAGTAGCCTGCCCGATTGAGCTTCTGATCCTGGAAGATATAGGCAAACACCTTATCTCTAGGAACCATGCTGGGGATAATATCCCTTCCAAAATCGTGGGTGGTTTCCTGTTTGGCATCTTCGATCAAGCGACGCACTAATACCTCGGTATTGAATACATAGATTCCCATGGATGCCAGTATAGCATGAGGATTGCCGGGGATGGTCCGGGGCTGGCGAGGTTTTTCCTGGAATCTAACCACTCTCTGCTGCTGGTCGACCTCAATTACCCCGAAATGTCTGGACATGGCCTTAGGCTGCTCCAAAGTAGCCATTGTGAGATCTGCACCCTTTTCCTGGTGTAGAAAAATGAGGTTACGATAGTCCATCTTGTACAGATGGTCACCTGAAAGTATCAACACCAGGTCAGGCCTTTCCTGCTGCAGGATATAAAGGTTCTGGTAAATGGCATCGGCGGTACCTTGATACCATATCTCATCGATTCGCTGCTGGGCGGAAACAATGTGAATAAACTCTCCTAACTTGTTACATAGAATGTTCCATCCGAGTTGAATATGCTTTTCTAGGGAAAAGGACCGATATTGGGTAAGGATTAGGATACGCTTCATATAGGAGTTGACACAGTTGCTGAGGGTGAAGTCGATGATCCGGTAGATTCCTCCAAAGGGAACGGCAGGCTTAGCCCGATCGCGGGTAAGGGGATAGAGTCTTTCACCCTTTCCTCCCGCCAGGATCATGGTTAGAACCTTCATGACCCTTTTGCCCTCTTCTTTAAGATATCCCGAATCTTGGCTTTCAGCTCGCTCAGGTCAGAAGACTTTACCACATAGGCCTCAGCAGCCCAGGTTCGGAAATCATCCCGATAGCTGGAATAGGCGGTGTTCAAGATTACGGGAAGGTTCTTATATCTTGCCACCAGCCTTCCCAAGGCTTCAATGCCGTCCATCTCGGGCATCCGGATATCCATGACTACTATGTCAGGTACATCTTTCTGAATACATTGGATAGCCTCCTTGCCATTAGAGGCAAGAAGAACCTCGTAGCCTTCGTCGATCAGTTCTGCTTTATAGAATTCTCTCACGTTTTCTTCATCATCTACAATGAGGACCTTTGCCACAGACCTTTCCTTTCATTTTGTTCAGTTTATACAGATATATACCAGACCCTACCTGGTTTTTCAACCCGAATTCTGTCTTTTAAGATTGATCTTTGTTTCTCATGGTATGGTTTTTCTGGAATGAAAAGCCTTTCAGAGTTTCCATAAAAGGTCTTTGACAAAAGGGCAGAACACCAGTATTATCTGCCGGACCTACCCCAAGGAACATTGATGAGTTGATTGTAAAAGAAATCTAGGCTAATTTGAGAGATGCAAATGAAGTGGGCCAAGTAAACCGAAGATCCTTTATAAAATTCTGTCTTATAGGATTTATTTCTATCTTCCATCCCCTTGGAGATTTGTTCTGTTTTCCCCTTTATCTCCCCCTTTTTTCTTCCCAGATTTCCAACCCTGGAGTAAATCTCAAGCCTCTTCCTTCTATTGGAGATACATTTGTGGGCGAAGAGTTACACTATAATTTAGGATTTTGGTTATTTAAGAATGCAGCTAGGGGAAGACTTACTATTCAAAAGGCACATGTGGAAAATAGATATGTGGCCACCTTTGTGGGACAGACACAAGGATTTATCGGTTTTTTAACGGGCAACCGTAAGTACACATTAGTCTCCACTATGGAGGTCATAGAGGATGGGAAAAGATTTCGAACCTTACGATTTGAACAGCACATTACCTCTAAAAAGAAAAATAGGGTGAAAATCTATACCTTTGACCATAAAATCGGAAGGATAATAGTTACCTCCAGAGAAAAAAGTGGCAATTGGAAACGAGAGGAGATTAACATCACACCCAATCAAACTTGTGACGATCCTATCACCAGTTTTTATAACTTTAGGTTTGGAGTTTATGGAAAGGTAACTAGTGGAAAATCTTTTAAAATACCCTGTATTCCTAAAAAAGGAAGGTCATATATCTCCATTCACATAGCCTCTGTCCAGATAGGAAAAGATAGGCAAATACAGGAAAAGAACCCTTCAGGAAAGGAATACTTTGTTACCATGATCCTACACAAAGAGTTTACCTTATCCAAAACCGGCAAAGTAGAGGGCTGGCTTTCTAAAGAGTTAATCCCTATCACTGGAAAGGTCAAAGATGTAATTCTCTTAGGTGATGTGTATGGGACGCTTGTCCAGAGAATCATTAATTAATAGCCATACTCTATTTAAATCCTGCCGGTTCAGAAGGATTTTCTCGCAA
>DTXE01000549.1 GCA_012962595.1 Syntrophaceae bacterium
ACCAGGTCCCTATCCTGAATGTGAAATTCTCTGGTTATCTTTTCTCTTTCTTCTGTCAGAGGAATATCCTTAACCACAATCTTTTGATGGGGTAGTATTCTTTCAACCTGAATGCGTGAAAGATAGGCCAAGGAAGAAATCCCACCAGCCATTTCGATTAAATCCTCCAGGGTTAATGAACCATTGAATTCATAGATACCCTGCTCTTTGACATCTCCCATTATGCCCACAATAGACCCAATTCTGGGGACTAAAATGACATCCCCTGGCTGGAGTTTGCACCCTGTCCCTTTCTCACCCTTAAATAGGAAATTATAGAGATCAAAGGTAGCTATGGTTTTTTCATTTCTGACCAGCCTTATGTCCCTCAAACTTCCCTCTCTGGTGACACCACCACAATGCATGAGGGCACTCACGATGCTGGTGCCTGGACTTACCTGATAGCTCCCAGGAAATTGAACTTCGCCCAAGATAAAGATCTGAATGGTCCTTCTGGTGTTAAGGGTTACGCTAACATTTACGTTAGGCTGGTATTTGGAAAACTCAGCCGGCAGTAAACTGCACAGTTGTCCCAGTTTTAATCCGGAAACATCCAGGAGTCCCACCCAAGGAAGATATATCTTACCCTGTCGATTAACCGGTACCGGAATGGTCCTGTTCATGGTACCTGATAAGTACACTGTAAGTACGTCGCCCGGACCAATAGTATAATCGGGAGAGACCACTGTGTCCTGCACTGTAAGACCTGGTGAGGAGGTAAAGGTATCATAACCAAACTGCCTTAGCTCCCTTTTCTTCAACTCCTGTTCTACCTTTTCACCAATCTCCTCTCGGTATCTCTCCTCCAGTTCTTTTCTGAGTCGTGCCTCCAGTTCTTCCTTAACCCTCTTGCCTATCTCCTCTTTTGCTGCGACTTGGGTATATTCCATCTTTAGCTTCTTTTTCAATTCTTCGTCTAACCTCTGCTTTAATTCCCTCCTCAATTTATTCTCAAATTCATGCTTGACCCTTTCTTGTATCTCCGCTCTGAGCTTTTCCCTGAACTCCTTCTCTATAGGAGACAAATCATCTGATAAAGGTTTCTCAAAGACCTCCCTGGTCATTACACCGGACTCTAACCTCTGTCCTGCAATCCCCAACATCCTTCCTGGCAGCGGTTTTTGTGAGGCCACTACTACCATATAGTACACTTTTCCCGGCTCCAATCCGGTAATAGTATAGGATAGGTTTCTTCCCACATCTTTAGAGTTGGTATGCATCCCTGGTTTTGTACCCCACATGACTTTGTAGGTAACATCGGTTTCGCTTTCTAGGGCAATCCACTTTAAATGGAGGCAACAGACCCCTGGTTTTACTGTAAGGCTGTTAATGAAATTATAATTCTTACCAAAGGTTGGAACTTGAGGAACACCTTCCACTTCTCCCATTCCCATACCTTCTGGGCCCTGTAACCTTTCTCTCAATGTCCTTATTTGTTCGGGAGACATAGAACCAAGATCCATTCCTCCCAGTGGTCCTAAATTACCATAAGCACCATAGGGGTCATAACCATAAGGGTCTTGGGCCGGGAGTGATCCAGGATTTAACAAAATAAATACGCTCAGAAGGATGAAAATGATATATGTTTTCATGCTGATCTCCTTATATTTTAGATGTTAGACACCAGTGATCATTTCTTGGATGTTTGATTTTGGCATTATAACATATGGGGGGTTTTGGTCAATATTGGTGACTTAAAAATAAAATGCTGTGCCTATGCGGATATAACCTGTACCCTCATCATTCCCTAATGAAAAGCCTTGATTATCAGTGTCTTCCCATGAAAGGTGCCATACCAATTTATATAGTTCTTTAGC
>DTXE01000550.1 GCA_012962595.1 Syntrophaceae bacterium
GTCAGGTGATAAAGGCCGGACTTGGGGGGCGGTATCAATGGGGAGTAATTAAGTGAGCTTTACCCCCATAGCCTCTCCTAAATTTCTAAGAAAGAAAGGGAGGCAATTACCCAATTTTCAAGAAAAGTTAGATGAAGAGATAAAGGGTATCCTGGAAAATCCGCTGGGCCCTAAAGGGCATTAGGGTACGCAGGTTCACATACTTGGGCCTATATCTTATTTCTTATCAGCCTGATTTTAAGAAAAAAGGGGTTTATCTATTGACCTTCGGTACCCAAAATGACATCTCAACTTATGGTCGTTTCCATAACCGGCTAAACTTACAGACTAACGGAACCTCAGGTGCAAAAACCCGGGGTAACCTTCCACCTTGAATTCTAAACAGCCATTATGTTATTATTTGATAAAAAAGAGGAAAACATGGATATTTGGGATTTGATTGCCATTACAGGGACATCAGCTACGGTACTTGGTGTGTTTCTTACCTTCTATGCATTAATTAATAACCGCATACTTAGGCGGGAAAGTCAGGCTACCAGAGAAATCCTTGACCGGATAGATAGAGGGCAACAGGAGGCAAGAAGGGAGATGGCTGAGGCCCTGAAAAGGATTGCAGAACTTATTGTAGCCGAGGGGGAGAGGACAAGAATAGCCATTTCAGGCAAATAACCTAGGCCACCGAGAATGGAAATAGATCATGGCAAATCTGTTTCTTCTTTAATTCTCTTTAGCCACTTTACTTGATCAAAATCATCATCAAAGCTAACAATGTATTTTATTCTCTTTCCTCTGACATACAATGCAATCAGGGCGTCATGAAAATTTAATTTTCCATCTGAAGCAGCTATTAAATTCAAAATATCGGGATATATCCTTTTTATTCCAGGATATATCCAGGTAATCCATTCCCCTGGAATTAAGGTCTTAAACTGGTTTAAAATGGTCCCAAATTCTTTACTCTGGCCTTTTTCTTCACATCTTCTGCCGAGAACACTAATGACTTCATTGGCGACGCAGTCCAAATAAATAACCTTATCGCCCCTTTTCTTGATTCTTTCGTGGATTCTCACCGACTTTTGGTTCCATTTGTCCTTATCGTCAATCAGAGCTACCAAGAAATTAGAATCATAAACCAGCCTATTCATAAAACTCCTCGGTATCCTTTACCGCATCCCCCCCCAAATGCACCATTCCAATGAGAGGATCTAAATCTGATGGCTCAATCAGTCTGGTTTTCTCGATTTTCCGTTTTTTCCTTAGCCTTTTTACCTCTTGTAAAATCTTATCAAGCTCTTTAGTAGGAATGTAAGTCATTATTTCTAGAAAGGTCTCTTTAGGAATCCTGATAGTTTCCTTCTTAGACATAATGCCTCCTTTTTTGTTCTAAGCCTACAACAAGGCTTATAATATTTCAACAAATTTCAATTACCATTAGGCCAGAAGGATTTCATGCAATACCTCATCAGCAATCTCATGGTAAAAATGACTAACTCTGTTTCTATAACCAGCTAAACTTGGGGTTGGCCTCTCCTACACCGCTGCCTTTGGATACCTATGGACCGGAGGCCTCTATGATTCGGCAGCAGGCACTCTGGGCGTATCACAAAAGGCTGATAACTGCTTCGTACTCCTACACCAGATGGCCATCAGGTTCTAAAGCGAGCTGAAGTGCAAAACCCCGGGGTTTTTTATTGCCTGAAGAACTAAGACTCAGGAATCATCAAAGAGGATCAAGTTATTTGGTAACCCTAGAGGACTGATCGACCCGGAATCTCTCCGCCTGTTGTGGAAGCAAGCGCTTTCAAGTGAGGTTAGGGAATATTTTGTGGCAAGGCTTGACAAATGTATTGCAATAGAATACATTTACCCAAATTTATGAGAATTTGAGGTGCTAGGATGAAAAAGGCAACATCGGTAAGGTTACCAGAGAACATTGTTAAGAAGGTAATGGCTCGTGCCAAGGCACATAAAAGAAATTTCATGTGAAAATAACTCCTCCAATTCGAAGGCAGGAGGATTTCTTTTTTGCTAGCTCCTCTTGTTTAAATTCCAAATCCCAAGCATCAAA
>DTXE01000551.1 GCA_012962595.1 Syntrophaceae bacterium
AACACATTTTTGGTAATCGCCCCTATTTTACAAAGCTCCGCCAATATGGCCTGAATACCACCTGCATTATCAAGATCCTCCAAGTAGTGACGGCCACCCGGCCTTAAACTGCACAAACAGGGGGTTTTGCTACTTATCTTATTAAATAGATTCAAATTAAGTTTTATCTTTGCCTCATGTGCAATGGCTGGGAGATGTAGCACAGTATTAGTAGAGCATCCCAAGGCCATATCAACGGCTATAGCATTCTTAAAAGCGGCCAAAGTAGCTATATCCCTGGGTCTAATATCGTTGTTTATCAATTCCATGACCTTCATGCCCGCATATTTTGCCAGTCTTAGGCGTTGTGCAGAAACTGCCGGAATGGTTCCATTTCCTGGAAGCCCCAGCCCCATGGCCTCCGTGAGGCAATTCATAGAATTGGCTGTAAACATACCGGAACAGGAACCACAGGTAGGACATGCTACATCCTCCAGTTGCCTCAATACCTCTATCTTCATGTTCTTTCTATGAACCTCCCCAATTTTCTCAAAGACAGTGATAAGATCACAAGGCTCACCATCCAGTCTACCAGCCAACATTGGTCCCCCGCTAATAACGATAGATGGGATATTAAGTCTTAACATAGCCATAAGCATACCTGGGACAATCTTGTCACAATTTGGTACTAGAACCAGACCATCAAAGGGATGAGCGCGGGCCATGACCTCCACAGAATCAGCGATAAGCTCACGGCTTGCCAGGGAATACTTCATCCCCTCATGCCCCATGGCAATACCGTCACAAACCCCGATGGTGGAAAATTCAATGGGTGTACCTCCTCCCATACGGATACCTGCCTTCACTGCCTTAACTATCATATCCAAATGAACATGACCAGGAACTATCTCGTTAGCTGAGTTAGCAATTCCTACCAGGGGGCGTGCAATCTCCTCATCAGTATATCCCATGGCCTTAAACAGCGACCTATGTGGAGCCCTTTCTATACCTTTTTTCATGGCATCGCTTCTCATATAACCTCCTTTTCCACGGGCATTCTCACATACCAAGCCTTTATATGCCCGGGTAAGTACCTTATAAGACCATCCATTCTTGCGCCCATGTTTAACAAAAGCATATCTGCTATAACTAATGCTGCCATTGCTTCACACACTATGCTGCCTCGA
>DTXE01000552.1 GCA_012962595.1 Syntrophaceae bacterium
AGGACGTGAAACTAATAATCTAGACCATAATCACGAGGATAGAGGTTGCAACCTGGGCCATAACGAAAACTATCAAAACTCCATGTATTGCCGTAACTATCCCTCATACTGCCAAATTCAAAGCGACCAATTCTGTAGCTGTCCCAATGATAGATATTACCACGGTAGTCATACATAGTTCCAAATTCAAATCTGCCAATTCTAAAACTATCCCAATGGTAGATGTTACCCTGTGAATCTGTCATCGTTCCAAATTCAAAACCACCGGCAAAGCAAAGAGAGCTAATAAGGATGGAGCAAAGGGCTAATATTAAGACCAACTTTTTCATCAATTCCTCCTGGTTACCGATTTATTCTATTACCCGCTATTTTACACCCGTTGACCTCCATTTACAATTCCTTTATGCCATAAGGCCTCCATATTCACCCCAGGATGAACGATTCTTCTTTTCCCTATCCCAGGTCAGATGTTATTCCTGTCAAGGCTTTAGGGTCTTTTTTGGGGAAGTAAACGGTTCACAAAGCAAGATTTTTGTGGTAAGAAGCCTTCATACCTTTCCAGTGTTGTTAATCTTCACTGTGGAGTACCTTCCATACTTCCTATAAATGAACAAAAAGGGAGGCAACTAATGAAAGAAATATTAAAAAAGGTTGAGAACAGACAGCTTTTAATTGAAATAAGCAAGGAAATTTATGACAAAAAGGCAGCTATGGCAGCAGCTTACAAGTTCACAGACAGGTGCTATATATATGTTAACTCAACCCTAGAAAATATTATTGAAATATATTTCAAGGCAAAAGAGAGTATCAGCACACCGTTAGAGAAAATTGCCTATGAATATTGCAATGAATTATTAGACCAACAAGTACGATTAGATGTTGAAGCAAGTTACGGGAACATAAGAGACCTTATAGTAAAGCAAGCCTTTTTCCCTATCGAAAATATCGAAGAGCAAATTAAGACCTAAATCATTTGTCCGATGAAACCCTATCAATTACTACCCTTTAGATTCAAACGGTTTGATAACAACAAGGTTTTTGTTGTTAATGAAACTGGAGAATTTCTTTTCTTATCTCCAGAGCAATTCAATAGGATGATTTCTTATGACTTAAATACCCGCAGTCCTATCTTCCTAGATTTGAAAAGTAAGCATATTCTTACAGATACATCAGTGGGATCTGTTATCAAGATGCTTGCAACCAAATATCGGACTAAGAAGAATTTCCTTTATAATTTTACCTCCTTGCATATGGTTGTTCCTACATTACGTTGTAATTCTAGCTGTCGATATTGCCAGGTTTCTAGTAAAAGTGCAAATGCTAAAGAATATGACATGAATAAAGCAACCGCCAAAAAGACTGTTGATATGATTTTTAGGTCACCTTCACCCCTTATTAAAGTAGAATTCCAAGGTGGCGAACCATTGTTAAACTTTAAGATTGTGAAACATATTATCGAATATGCAGAAAAATTGAATAGCCTTTATAAGAAACATCTGGAATTTGTAATTTGTACCAATCTTACGTTGATTACGGACAAGATGCTAAAATATTTCAAAAATCATAATGTCTATATTTCAACCTCATTGGATGGCCCAAAAGCCCTACATGATAAGAATCGACCCCTTCAAAAAAGAGAAAGCAGCTACGACATTTTCTTGAAAAATATGCGAAAAGTTCGGCAACATCTTGGCCCAGGCAGCATCTCTGCATTAATGACTACAACAAAAGATAGCCTAGAACAACTTCCCGCTATTATAGACGAGTATGTCAAGCTGGGTTTTCATTCTATTTTTCTGAGAGCACTTAATCCTTATGGTTTAGCGAAAAAAGATTTAACTGCTCTTGGGTATAGCACTGAAGATTTTGTTGAGAAATACAAGCTGGCATTGAATTACATTATGGATTTGAACTTAAAAGGCATTCATTTTGCCGAAAGTTATGCGGAACTATTGTTGACCCGCATTTTGACACCATTCTCAACGGGATTTGTGGATTTACAATCCCCAGCTGGAATTGCTATTTGCGGTGCTATATATGACTATAATGGCAATGTATATGCCTCTGATGAAGGTAGAATGCTTGGAGCGATGGGAGATGATACATTCTTACTGGGAAATGTTAATCACAATACCTATAAAGAGATATTTTATGGTGACAAGATACGCTCACTCATCAAGAACTCATGTTTAGAATGCCTACCAGTTTGCTCGCACTGTGCCTTTCAAAGTTATTGTGGAGCCGACCCAGTCAGAAATTATGTAGAGCAGGGAGATATTGTTGGGAACCGTATGGTAAGCGAGATGTGTAAAAAGAACATGGGTATTATTCAGCATCTTTTAGAACTAATAGAAAAAAATGATAAGGATATAAATAGTGTATTTTGGTCTTGGATTACAAAAAGACCTTTAAATAGAACTAGGGGAAAACAGGAGAACATCTCCTTTTGAAGAAATTTTATGGCAAACCTTCAAATTGTAATAGCGGTATCATTGGAAGAGTTACAACTAAACCTTTAAGTCCATCATATCGTTCTGATTCAGTTTTCATAACCGATGACCTTAACCGAAACGTGAACGGGTATACAGCAGTTCTCACGGCTGATGACTATCAGGACTTCATTCCAAAACGACTTGGAAACATCCCAATATTCCATAGTGTGGAGGGCATCGAGGAATTTAATGATGGAGATATAGAGGCATTCGACTAATTCCACATGTCTTTGACTATAGGGCCTTTTAAGAAAATTCAAAATAGATTTACCCCAAAAATTAGTACTCAAAAAGGGCAATTTTGGATAAGATAGAAGTTAACCTCCAATTTCACCCCAGGCTTGAAAATCAGCCTCCAATCTGATAGAAAGCCAATGATTGCAATCAGTTGGTGAAATTGGAGGTATTTCTTATGGCCGTTATCAGTCAAAAACATCTTTTTAGTTGGGAGCAATTTAGTGGAACTGGGGATATAGAGCGTTTAAACATGGTCTTAGAAGTTATACCTGATGAAGAATTGATGCAGATTCTAGAGGCTGAGCGAAAAGGACGTCGTGATGACTATCCCATTAGACCCACATGGAATTCGGTGCTGGCAGGTATAGTTTTTCAGCATAAGTGTATAGAATCTCTACGTAGGGAACTTTCAAGAAACGGAGAACTGAGGCAAGCTTGTGGCTTTGATCCTGTTTTAGGTAAAAAGGCAGTGCCAAGTAAAGATGCCTATTCTTCCTTTACTAAAAGAAACTTATCAAGCATCAGAATAAGATAGATGGTATGTTTGATAAATTGATTGAAGAAATAATGAAAGAACTACCTGATTTTGGTCGCAATTTGGCTATAGATAGCAAAAAGATAAAAACCAACGCCA
>DTXE01000553.1 GCA_012962595.1 Syntrophaceae bacterium
AATAACTCTATAACCGGCTTTAATAATTCTTTGACTCTCCTATCAGCAAGTTCTGCTATATAGATAGCTGCTAGGACCCCTAGAGGAACGGCCATTAATGATGAACAAAGGGTTACCACCACTGAACCCACAATTAAGGGGAAAATACCAAAACTTGGTGGATCATAGGTAGGATACCACTCACGACCCAAAAGGAACTCCCATAGGGTGACAGTCTCAAAAATTGGGAGGCCTTCTTTAAATAGAAAGAGAACAATTAGGCCCAGGGTAATAATAGAAATTAGGCCCATGATGAGAAAGAAATCCCGGATAAGTAGCTCCCTAGTTCTTCGTGTCATAAGTGGCTTCGCCACACCATTAACTATTAACAGTTAACAGTCATAAGTGGATAAAGTTACCTCAATAAAGGCCTACAAAACCTTCTTGTTCCACTATATTTTGCCCTTCAGGACTTAATACAAAATTTAGGAAATTAAGTATCTCCCCTTCAGGCCATCCATTGGTGAACATAAAAAGGGGTCGGGAGATAGGATAAGCACCACTTCGAGCGGTATCCACAGTGGCCTTTACACCATTAACTGTTAGGGCTTTCACCTGGGGATTAAGATAACCAATGCCTATATACCCCATGGCATACTTGTTATGGGCCACAGCTTGGGCCACTGCCCCGTTAGAGGCCTGAAGAAGGGCCCTTGGTGTAACCTTCTCTTGACATAAAACCTTCTCTTGCCAAACCTCGTAGGTACCCGAACTGGTATCTCGAGAAATTATGGCAATGGGTTTATCTGGACCCCCAAGGAATTTCCAGTTTTGAATCTTGCCGGTATAAATATCTTTTAGCTGTTCCAGGGTGATGTCACCAAGCTTATTAGAAGGGTGAACCACCGGCACAATACAATCCACTGCCACCCGGTGAGGTACTGGTAAAATGCCTTTTTCCTGGGCGAGCTTGGTTTCCACATCCTTAATAAATCTTGAAGAATTTGCGATGTGGGTATTTCCGTCAATAAGGGCCTTAATGCCATTGCCTGAGCCTCCCCCGGATACGGATATATTTACCTCCGGATGCCTTTTCATATATGCTTCAGCCGCCATCTGGGCAATAGGTAACAGGGTTGTGGAGCCCTTTATGACAATA
>DTXE01000554.1 GCA_012962595.1 Syntrophaceae bacterium
GCCAAAGCAGAGACATCATTATGTGCTGCTTTTCTTCCAGGGAAGTGGAATCCTAATCTTTCCAAATTTTTCGATTAGATGATATCTTCTAAAAACCGTCCGACGGTTATCACTTCAGGGAGATGAGCATTGGAATACGGTTCTTTTAAGCTTGAAATGAGACTTTGGAATCCCTCATTAATTATGTCTATATCTGCATTAAACTTTTCTGCTAAGTGCCTATCAAAAGTAATGATAGCATCCAATCCCAGAAAAGTTCCACCGATAATCTTATCCGTCCCAAAGGTTGCCATGGACAAAAGCTTTGCATCCTCCCCTGAGAAATTTTGATCCCTAAGTCTTCTTGCCCATCTTCTAGAATACCTTACAGGAACTAAGACCTCGGTCAATGATAAGATTATTTCAGAAGAAGGAATCTTGGATATCTTTGTTTTGAGGATATGGAAAGTTTCAATGGTGATAAAGGCTTCATGGTAAGTAGCAACATGCCTAAGCACATTTAGAGCCTGTTCCTGCTCACTTGTAAGATACAGATCCAAGGCAATTTTAAAGAGGGCTTCAACAGTTCTCCTGACTACCCCCTTATTCAGCAGGTATCTATTCAATTCTCAATTCCCTGCCTTGAATTGCCTCTACCTCCTTCTCTGATTCAGCATGCCACCTTTGCCAGAGTTTTTCCCTTTGCTCCTCTGTTAAAGTAAAATATTGTCTTACCGAGAGCCCCTCGGCAAACTGCGAGTCCAAAGTCACTTCTTTCCCTTTTGAAACAAAGGTCATTATCTTCTCGGCCCATTCTTTGGTAGATTCCTCTTTTTCTTCTACAGATTCTACAATTAGCTTCACGTATTTGGCCTTCAAAAAGTCAATCTTTTCAATGGGTTTAAAAACACCATCCTCAAATATAGCTCTGACTATCCTCCTCACCTTTGCCTCCTATGCTAAAGACTTCTTTCTAGCCCTTTCTATCCAAAAATACCCGAACTCACTGGTCAAGGTCAAGATTTTTAATATTTAGGAAACTAAGACAGCGACATTTTTGGTGGGTCAGATACCTCCTCTTGAGATGCCAGAATCCCAATGTGCAAGCAGGATTGGAGGTAATCAAGCTTTTATGCTCTGGCAGATGATGCCAAGGCAGAGGGTATCATTATGTGCTACTTTCCTCAGACACCACCACTTCGATTTCCTTTCTAATCTCCTCCTTAGCTGACTTTCTATCATAGCCCTTTTCACCTTTGCTGGTGGAAAGGGGTTTGCGCTTTTTCCAAGGGATCCTGATTCATTGGCAAGATAGCTGGATATTAATTAATCATTTGGGAAAACTGGTTTACCCGCTCTATAGCCTCCTTTATATCGAAGGTGAGGATGTTTCGATCTTTCATAATTATCTTACCATTTATAATGGAGGTAATTACATCGCTTCCATCAGCTGCATATACCAGGTGCGAATAGAGATCATAGAGAGGAATTAGGTGGGGACTATTTAAATCTACTATAATAATATCGGCCTTCTTACCTTCCTCTATGGATCCCATATGTATCTCTAATCCTAGGGTCTTTGCTCCCTCAATGGTAGCCATGCGAACTACTTGCTTGGCATTCATTACCATAGGGTCTTGTGCATGAAACTTATGTAATTTAGCGGCAGTATCCATCTCCTGGAACATATCCAGATCGTTATTGCTGGCTGGTCCATCCGTGCCCAAACTTAGGGTTACACCTTTCTCTAGCAAATGGGGTATAGGTGCAATGCCCGATGCCAGTTTCATATTGCTTTGGGGACAGTGAACTACCTTGACATCCCTTTCTCCCAAAAGCCCCATGTCATATGGGGTTAAATTCACACAGTGAATGGCTATGAGACGGTCATCCAACAAACCTATATCATTCAGATGGCAAACCGGCGTCTTGCCATATCTTTTTATAACCTCTTCTACCTCGTTCTTTGTCTCTGAGAGATGAATTATCAAGGGTGTGTTATAACGTTCGGCTATATCTTTAGCATCCTTTAATAATCGGGGAGAGCAGGTAAATAAGGCATGGGGCTCCACCATCACGGAAATCAATGGATCCCCCTGCCACCTTTGAATCAATTCTTGGGTATAAATGAGACCTTTTTCCGGTGGACCATAGTTTGGCGATGGGAAGTCATAAAGTACCTCTCCCACCAAGGCCCGCATACCTGCCTTCTTGGCGGCTCTGGC
>DTXE01000555.1 GCA_012962595.1 Syntrophaceae bacterium
ATCTTCTATCAAGAGGTTGGAAACTCAAGAGAATACATGACTTGGAGCAACTCCTTGACGAGGCAATAAAGTATAATCCAGATTTTGAAAGGTTTCGAGAAACCTGTCAGAGGACTACCGGCTATTATATGGTTGACCGTTACCCTTTTATAACTGCATCTCCTTCAGAGCAAGAAATTCGTTCTTCTCTGAAAGAAGGAGAGGAAATGGCTAAGTTTGTCCAAAAGGAGATAGGAGATTTTTGAAAAGAGGAAAACTATATCACCAAAAGCTCTTTATTCTGCCTTTTAGTTAAGGAAAAAACAGGGTGAGAATTGGATCTTATATCGGAAGGAGCCGTTTGAGATTAGTAGTCAGTAGGCAGTAGACAGAAGTCAGTAGAAGACCTAAGAAAGCCTATCTCAATATGCCTTGGATAAATTGGATGATCAAGGTGCTACCAGTGTCCAGAGTTAAAGAAATTTTGCAGAGGAAGGAACAAAGAAAGGCCAGATTGCAGGCCTCTTTGGATTCCATAGTAAACCAGCTAAAGGGTATTGGTGCATTAAAAATCATTCTCTTTGGCTCACTCGCCAGAGGAGAAGTGGATATAAATAGCGATCTGGATTTGCTGGTACTCATGCCTTCTACCAAAACAGGAAAAGAATGGATGAATATCATTTATGATACCATTGAAAGAAGGATTGCTTCAAACATAATGGTATACAACCAAAAGGAGTTCCATGATAAATTACCTACAAGCAGCTTCTTGCAAAATATATCAAAGGGAAAAGTGGTTTATGAAAAGGTTGCATAAAGAGGAATCCTTAAGATGGTTTACACAGGCAGAAGATGAATTCCAAGATGCAGATGAGCTAAGGAAAAGAGGGAGATTCTATCTTGCCCTTTTCCATTTCCAGCAGGCATCGGAGAAGGCTTTAAAGGCATATCTTTACCTAAAAATCAAGTCCATGGAGGTTTTTTATACCCATTCTATAGATGATCTATCAGAGATGGCACTTGAAATAGACCCTGATTTCAAAGAGGTTGTGCAAGCCAAGAAGCTAGATAAATACTATATCCCAACGCGCTATCCCAATGGGCTTCCAGGTGGAGTACCTTCAAGATATTTTGATGATCCCCAGGAAGCAGAAGAGGCTATGCATCTTGCTAAAAGAGTTATAACGCTTGTTAAAAGAAAGATAGAGGAGACACCATGACTCAACATCATGGTGGCTCATAATTACTCCACATAAGCTGAAGAGAGAAAGAAAATAGGTGGCCAACGTGATAAAAGATGTGAAAGAGTTAGAGAGATTTGAAAGGGGGGAGCTAAAAAAGGAAAGATTTACCTACAAAAAGGCCCTTAAGATATTTGAGGCCATGTGGCAGGAAGGAATCACATTAGGGGTGTTACCGCCAAAGGATCTAATGGAGGGTATAGAGGTTGATATTAGGGTTGCAAGTATATTAAACTCATGTTCGAAAAGCTCTTACAGAAGATAGCAAAGGGATTCCCTATATGATAGTGGGCGGTCAGGCAGTACTCCTATAATAATTAAGAATCCACATTTTGATGTCCAGTATGTTAGGAATTGGTTTAAAGAATTTGATAAATCCTTTGAAGGTAAAGGTTTCTCCGTTGTTTTGAGGAAATACTGAAAGGATAGATAGCAGGGGGATCAGTAAAAACTCAATGAATTAAGGCGTTGTGGCGATTTTTCGAAAATGAAGGGGGTTTTTGTGCAATCAGAGGATTTTCGAGAAAAATTGTCCATAGAAGGCCAAAAATCTGTGTATTTATCCTGTGTTAGGGGG
>DTXE01000556.1 GCA_012962595.1 Syntrophaceae bacterium
GAACACACCAGCCATCAAATGAGAACCTATATGATTCATTTCTGGAATTAAAAGTACCTTATCCTTTAGGCTAAACTGACCTATTTTCTGTTTTTATATAATGGCGTATTGAAAAAAGTGTGACAAATAAAGTACCTATAATGATGTACCAGTAATTAACGGTAAATTCAGAAATACCAAGTAAGATACGTGTGGGTAAAGGAAGCTCGGCACCAAAACCGGCAAAAACTTTTGCAAAGGTGGGTATAACCCACATGTTAATAATAAAACATAATGGATTGGAAGAACAAAAAAAAGGTGGAGTTATTTTCACATGAAATTTGTTACTTTCTCTTTTCAAAAAATTAGCACATAGACTCTCCAAAATGCTAAAATTGTGATCAAACTATTTGTTAAACTAGACAGAAGACCATGATATGGGTAGTGGAGAGACTCATTGTTTACCACTTTATAGACCTGGGCTTTGAGATGTTGAAGATTCCTATAAGGGTAGAAGTGGAATATGGGTTAGAGGGATCCACTGTAACATCCCTTTCCAAAAAGACCCTCTACAATCTCCCCTATCTTATAAAGCAATATCCCAAATTAAATCAAGAGAAGTTAAATACTGCCATTGAGCAAACCGTAAAGAAAGAACTGTCAGATCATTTTAAGGTCAGGGGCTATACCTATAGGAATCAGGAGGAAAGAAAAGATGGCTAACCAAAAAAGTTAGTCCGCAGATACCTATATTTAAGCCTGGGACGTTTCTGCCAGGCCTCGGTAAAATCCATGCGCCACTGCTTTTTCCATAGGGAGGGCTCTGGAATGAAAAGAAGTCCATCTTTGTGACCAATCCAACGTGTCCTACCCTGCCAGTGGAACCAGGCTTGCCAGGCACAAATGGAGGCCGACACCTGATGAGATGATGGACAGTGGAAATCAGGTATATCCTTGCAGAGTGCCTTAGTAAGGGTAGGAAAGACCTCGATCAGGTTCTTATCCAGTATAAAATTAAATCTCTTCAATCTCTTGGTAAGATTTACTCCTACAAAAACTATTTCTGACATCAATGCCGGTGGAAGAGGCTGCACACGGTGCTGGCGAAAGACCTTTGTGGACAGAAACTTCTCATAGAGTCGCATAGCCCCCTTCCCTTTACCTATGGTTAGTGGGCCATCAACAGCAATAACTCTGATGTCTTTCAGGTAAGGTTTAATGGTGGCAATAATCTTGGGAGATGTTACCAATTGGCAGGTTTTACAATTATAAGGTATGGCTAAGCCGTTTTTCTGTTTCAGAATGCAGATACCTGTGGTCTTTCTCTTCCGGCCTCCAAGGTCGATCCCCACAAAGAGATTTTTGGTCTCCATACCATACTTACCTGGGCCAGTTCATAATGGGGTCCCCCGTACCTAAATTATTTTCAGCATGAAATTTCCTCTCCTTAATTGCTGCAATAAGTTCTTCCTCATTTTGGATCTGGTCTTCAAAGAATGTGAGATATTCACCCACCGCAAGTATTGAATGGGCATCACTGCCACCCGTTCCGGGTAGGTCCAGTTTTAGGGCAGCCTTCCTGGCAAGTTCATTTTGGTAGTCACTGGCATTCCCATTTAGGACCTCAATGGCATCAAAACCCCTTACCTCCCATATCCTATCTCCCAAACTTGGGGCCTCGGTACGGAAGGGATGGGCTGGAATGACCACACCTCCCACATCATGCACCAATTCTATTAGTTCCTGAACCCTGATTTTACCGGGGGGTTTTTCCCAGAGTCCAAAGGTGAGTATATCGCCCTCTTCACAGCGTACCTCCATCCCCCCTAGAACCAGGAAGCCATATTCTCTACCTATTTCCTTGCATAACTTTACTGCTTTGGTAGTATCATGATCCGTGATACAGACAGCTTCTATACCTCTTCGTTTGGCAGTGATAATAAGATCCTTGGGATGGAGTATGCTGCAACGGGAGCCAATAGAGGTATGTGTATGGATGTCAATCAGCATCTTTAACTTTATTCTACGAGGTCTTATTATCTTCTATTCCAGATGTCCTTAGCAGGTGAGATGGAAGGCCCCAATTACTTTTTTGTTAGAAGAAGAGAGTTCGTTGAAGATCTTATAGGCCTCTTCTGTCCTTTGTGCAATAAGTTGAATCCCCTGGGATGTGATAAATTCCTCTGTTTTCCTGGGAATCTTCATTACTCCGTAATACCCTGTTCCTACCACTATCACATCTGGATCCAGTTCCAAAGCAGCCTTTAGGTCTTCCACATAAAGGGCATGTCCTTCCTTCCTCCACCAACTTGCATCTACCTTATCAGGATAAATAATTACATCTGATCTGTATTTCTTCCCATCTATTACTATAGACCCGAATGAATATGATTCCACCTTCATGATTAAATCCTCCCATAATCATCCTCCACACGTATGATATCATCTTCCCCAAGATAGGTTCCACGCTGGATTTCAATGAAGATCAATAGATCACCTCCTACATTTTCGATACGGTGGAGAGCTTGTTTTGGGATATCAATATAGTTCCCTTCATCAAGGAAAATTTCCTTACCGTCCAAGGTAACCTTAGCTCTTCCTTTAACCACCATCCAATGTTCTGACCGTTTAAAATGCCTTTGGTAGCTCAGTCGCTTTCCAGGTAGGACTTCAATCTTCTTGACCTTAAAATCTATATTATCCTCCAGAACAGTCCATCTGCCCCAAGGAGGTGTGGTAGTTTCTTTCATAAGGGTAACAATATAAATATTGAATCCTTTATCAAAAGTCAATAATTCCAGAGCTTCCTGTTTTTTAATCCCTATGTTAGCGGAGTGTGGTAACAGCTCATCAAAAGACATATCTAATTAGTTCACACTGAAAAATGAGGTGCTAAGTTATTGAAAATAATAGGCCACAGGTTGAGGGATCACGTCGTTTTCATTGAACGACACTCCAAAATGTGGTATTCAATTGATAACATCCCTTAACCTATGGCCTATCAAAGAGAGTACCAATATGACATATTCGAAGCAGTTTTTCAATACCCGCTTCATCCTCGCCATGAACTTATTTTGCTGGGTAATCGAATTGACTGGGATAATATTCAAGATAGGCTCTCTACCTATTACTCAAGCATGGGGCGTCAAGCCAAAGATATCCGTTTGATGGTGGGCCTTCACATACTCAAGCATCGATTTAATCTCTCTGATGAAAAGGTTGTTAAAGGACTCCATGAGAATGTTTATTGGATGAGCTTTTGTGGTGTCTCTCTTAAGCCTCGGTATAGGATAAATGAAAGGGGAGAGAAACAATTTATTCCCTGTGAGTTTCTGGAAGCCTCCTCAATGACCAAATTCCGCAAAGGTATCGGTCCTGAAGGAATGCGCATAGTGGAGGAGGTGATTCGAGAACGATTGATCTCTGAAGATAAGATCTGCCCCCGTACTCAATTAATAGATACTACCTGCATGGAGAAGAACATTGCCTATCCCACAGGGCTTCTGGATAAAGGAAGAAGGATTCTCATCAAAACCATATCTAACATCAAAAACTATGGGGTTAAAGTTCCATCCCACTTACGCAGCTTCAAAAGGGTAAGCAAAGGGATCATCATAGAGATAAATAAATGGGGTAAGGGAAGAAAAGAAAACATTGAAAGTGGTGCTAAGAGGCTTATTACCTATGCCCATCATATAGTAAGGCAAGTACCTAAGATCATCCACACCACCGAGCATAAAATCAAAAGATATATAAGAAAAGGAAGAGACAAGGAAAAAATGGCCCTTGAGCGCCTGAAACACAAATTGAATGAACAAACCAAATTGGTTGAAAGGGTAATCCATCAGACCATAGAGAGATTTAAAGGAAATCACATCGCACATAAAATATTGAGTTTACATGAACCAGAGGTTGTGTGTATCAGAAAAGGAAAACGAAAACGACCCCATGAATACGGCTCCAAAGTACTAATCTCTATAGATCGTCATGGCTATATAGTGGATCATAAGGAATATGCTTCTAATCCTTGTGATTCAAACCTCCTAGAGGCTGCTTGTCAAGGATGGGAGAATAGCGTTGGCTCCCCTGCCAAGGAGATAGGGGCTGACCGTGCCTTCCATAGAAATCAAGATGTCAAAACACCTCATGTCTCCAAAGGAAAGAGAGTCTCAATCCATACCAAAGGTAAAGGGCCTCATACTCAAGCCAACACCTCCTGGTTTAAGCGTCTACAAAGGCTTAGAGCCAAGATAGAGCCAGTAATCAGTCACCTAAAAAATGAGCACCGAATGGACCGTTCTAGATATAAGGGATTTGAGGGAGATCAAATCAATGTAAGCTTGGCTGTTATTGCATGGAATACTAAGAAATGGAATAAAACCATGGTGTCAATGACCTGAGGCAACAGTTTAAAACTGCCTAATTGAACCAGAAAACAAAAAATCTTTGAAGTTAAATCTTAGAGGGCTATCAGCTAGCTCTTAAGACATGCATTTTTCAGTATGAACTAATTAAGGCTATAAAATGATTTCCGCCAAATAGGTAGCATAGTGATATAATTGGTGTGCCCAGAAAGAGGTTCAAGATACCTAAGTGCATAAAATTGTCTAATAATATGACAAAGATTAAGATGGTCATACTATATCTATCGTACTGACTGTATCTTGCTGCCGCCACTGGTGAAAGTAATCCCTTCAAGACATGTGAGCCATCTAAAGGAAATACAGGTAGCAAATTAAATATTGCTAAGGCGGTATTGAAGAAAATCCCCAAGACCAAAACACTTAATAGCAGAATATCTTGTGTGGGAAAATATCGTAAAATCAAACCGAAAATAAAGGCAGCAAAAAGATTTGCCCCAGGTCCAGCCAGGGACACATACATTTCGTCCTTGCGTGGATTTCTGAAGTTTCTGGGGTTTATGGGGACTGGCTTAGCCCATCCAAAGCCAGCGAGGAAAAAGCAAATGGCTCCAAAGATATCAATATGGCTTATAGGGTTTAGTGTTAAACGGCCGCTCATTTTGGCAGTGGGGTCACCAAGGCGATAGGCCATCCATCCATGAGCGTATTCATGTATAGTTAAGGCAAATAAGATTACAGGAATTCTTATGATTAATGCTTGGATATGGGACATTTAAGAAATCCATTTGGGTGAATTTGGTAACATATATTCCATAAATTAGCAAACCAAAATCCATATGGCTACTACTTTCTGTAGAGAAATAAAAATTTTATTGATAAGTCAAAAACTCTTGTGATATCAGGGTAATTAACCATGGATAGGTTCAGCCGAAAGGCCGTAGCCAAGATGTTCGGGTTATCAGAAAGCCGTTTGAGATACTGGGAGGAAACAGGATTTATCGCTGCCAGCTTAAAGGGTAAGGATGGTAGAAACTATTATAGTTTCCATGATTTGAAGGGCATTAAGACAGCGATAATACTTCTAAAGCAGGGAGTCTCTTTTAGGAGGCTTAGGAAAGGGATAAATAACTTAAAGAGATTATTGCCAGATATTGAGAACCCTCTATCCCAACTCAGGGTTTATTTTGACGGAAAAGATTTTTTGATAGACCAGAAAGGTATCCGTTTCTATGCCAATGGTCAGGTGCTAATAGATTTTTCTGCCAACTTACAAAAGGAGGCCCAAATAAAATCCCTAGCAGGCTCTTTAAGTCCAGATGATTGGTATAGGAGAGGTTGCCAATTAGATTCTGATCCATCCACCTTTAAACAGGCTGAGGAGGCATATCTAAGGGCCTTGGAATTAAAACCCAATTTTCCTCAGGCCCTGACAAATCTAGGGACTCTTTATTACAATATGGGCAAGAGGAAAAAGGCTGAGAGGCTCTATCAGAAGGTACTACAAATTGACCCTCATAATTTGGAATCCAATTATAACTTAGCCAATCTCTTAGAAGAAAGAGGCAAACTTGCTCCCGCTATTGCTCATTATAAAAAAGCACTATCCCTTAAGCCAGACTTTGCCGATGCCCATTTTAATCTTGCCCTATCCTATCAAAAGGGCGGGATGAAGAAAGAGGCTAAAATACACTGGAAGATATTTATTGAGCTCGAGCCCTTTAGCCCAGATGCTAAAATAGCAAGACAATTCCTGGAAAGCTAAGCATCATTTTCCTAACCAGGATTCTGGCTCCTTCCGAAAATCCTTCAATTATATTATCCCAGAGACTTGCCGTAAGACATCCTTTTTTAAATCCCCACCCTTCCAGTTTTCAATATTGATCCTCAGGAAGTACAGGGGTTTAACCATCTACAAGCTAACAAAATTCCGGATTTCCTGGTAATATTTTCTTATAAGTCAAATTATGATATATTATTTATCATCTGAGTATCAGTATCTAAATTTCTGACGTTTTGGATTCAGGGGAATAGAAATGTGGTTAAAAAGTGGCATGTTTTTGGTGCAAAGAATTGTAAAAAGGAATTCAAAATGGAAAGGAAAAAGGAAAGGGTACAAAAGAAGATAAAAAAATTGAAAATAGGACCAAGAGAGGCTGAGGCTATACTTAGAGGCCTGGGTGATGGAGTCAGCATTCAAGACAGAAATTTCAGGATAATTTATCAAAATGAGGTCATGCAGAAAATATTCGGTAATCAGATAGGTAGGTATTGCTATAACATTTATGAACGCAGGGATCAGGTTTGCGAAAAGTGCCCTGTGGAAATAGCTTTGAGCACCGGCAAGATCAATACCAGCCTTCGAGTGGGAATAGATAAGGATGGAAGGTCGGGATATTATGAGAACACCGCTTCACCAATAAGGGATGAAAAGGGGAATATTATAGCGGCGGTGGAGATTGTAAGAAATGTCTCTGACAGGGTAAGGCTGGAAGAGGATGTTAAAGACAGGACAAATGAACTAGCCCAGGCAAACATAAAATTGAGAAAATTACATAATGAATTGGAGCAAAAGGTGAAAGAAAGAACGGTTGAGCTTCAGGCCCGCCTGAATGATCTTAGCATCGTCTATGAGATGGATAGGCAGATATCGGCCAAACTTCATCTTAGTGATATTTTGGAGTATGTGATTAATTCTGTTCCTGAAGTTATGGAGGCGGAAATCTGCGCCATCTTTCTCTGGAATGAGGTTAGGGCTCAACTTATTCCCAAAATGGTGACGGGGCTTTCTCCAGAAGGGTCAGAAGATATCCCCTTCCTATTGGGAGAAGGACTGGAGGGCTGGGTAGGCTTAGAAAGGAGACAGGTTAATGTCCTGGATGTGTCTGTTGATCCTCGTTGGAAGGATAAACTACCCTACCCAGTCCATAAAGTAAAAACTGCCCTATTTTGCCCTATCCTCATGGGTGAAAAGTTATTAGGGGTAATCGGATTAATAAATAAGGCCAGGGGGAGGGCGTTTAACCATTCTGATGAATCTCTACTTACAGCCATTGCCGGACAGCTGGCGGTGGCTATGGAGAATGCCACTTTATACGAAAGGGTAAGGGACCTTTCATTAGGTACTATACGTTCCTTAGCCATGGCCATAGATGCCCGTGACCCCTACACCAGAGGTCATTCGGAGGAAGTGGCCAAATATGCGGTTATAATAGCTAAGGTCCTTAATTATAGCCTAGAAAAAACAGAGATGATAGAGATTGCTGGGCTTCTTCATGATACGGGAAAGATAGGCATCTCCGGGGAAATCTTAAAGAAACCTGGTCCCCTTACACACGAAGATTGGGATAAGATAAGGCTTCATCCCTATTTGAGCAGGAAGATATTAATCCCTGTAGAATCCCTTCATAGTATCATACCCTGGATATACCATCACCATGAGAGATATGACGGCACTGGATATCCAGATGGCATAAATGGGGAAAAGATACCTTTGGAGGCCAAGATACTAGCCGTAGCCGATGCCTTTTCCGCCTTGACCTCCGATAGGCCATATCGTAAAGCAAAAACCAAACATGAGGCCATAGAGGAATTAAGAAAGGTATCTGGAACACAATTAGACCCCAAGATAGTAGAGATTTTTATCAAGGCACTAGCTAAAGAAAGTGAGGGGTAAAACTATATAGAATAAATAGGTAACTGACTTATTTTCTGGCATACGAGAATGTTTTGGTTCATACCAAGAAGACATATTCTACAGATATTTCTTATCCTTACCATTTTAATTACCTCCTGTGCCCATGTGCCTTATACCGAGCGCCCACAGTTTATCCTTATATCTGAAACCCAGGAGATAGCCTTGGGGGCTGATGCATATCAAGAAATATTGAAAGAGTCTCGATTATCAAGTGATACTGCCATCGTGGAAATGGTTCGGCAAGTGGGGTGGAGAATTGCTAGGGTTTCTGGACGTCCAGATTATAAATGGGAGTTTAACGTGATTGAAGATGATGAGATGGCCAATGCCTTTGCCCTACCTGGCGGCAAAGTAGCCGTTTATACCGGTATTCTCAAATACACCCAAGATGAGGAGGGTCTAGCTACTGTCATGAGCCACGAGATTGCCCATGCCATTGCTAGACATGGTGCAGAGCGGATGACCAGCTCTTTGGTATTAAATATGGTAGGGGGGAGTCTTACAGGGGCAGCCAAGGTAGGCTATGGGATAGCTACAGGAGTAGGAATCGTTTTACCCTTCAGCAGGAAACAGGAATCAGAAGCAGATCACATCGGTTTGATTCTTATGGCGAAGGCAGGCTACGATCCAAGGAAAGCCATAGATTTTTGGAGCAGGATGATGGCCTCTGATAAGAAGACACTGCCTGCTTTTCTCTCCACACACCCAGCGGACGAAAAAAGGATTGCTCAAATTCGGGCCTGGATGCCCGAGGCACTGAGTTATTATAAGCCTTGAAAACGCTATCCACTCATTTTTGTGGAATATTATAGTAGTCATATTTTGCATGATCTCGAACAAGCAGAAGAAACTGTTTAATCTCCTTTAAGGCTGTCTTCAAATCGTGACATTCCTTTTCTAAACCGGCATTGTCCTCCAAAACTGCTTTCAGTTGTTCTTCCAGTTCTGATTGTTTTTGAAGGATTCTTTTTCTCTCCTTTTCTAAGTAGCTATTTTGAATCCTTAAGGCCTCATCCTCCTTTAGCCTGGATTTAAAGGAATCTCTTTCTCTTAAGGCCTCATCTCGCTCGGTGGTCAAGGTGGCAACCTTTTCTTTCAATTCTTTGTTTTCTGTTTGAAGGTCATGGATTTTTAGCAAAGCATCACTATTCTCTTCCTCAAGGTAGGTAATTTCCCGCTCCATCTCTTGGAGTCTTGCAGTGATATTACTCTGATCCTGAACCAGAGTCCTTAGTTCTTTGTTATCAGAGAGGAGTTGATTTATGGTCTTTTCAGCTGAAGCCAGATCTTCTTCTAACGCCATTTTTATATCCTGAGTTGCCTGTAATTGAGATTGTAGGTCTTCCACAAGCCCCAAGACATCCATGTGTAGATCTTTTGCTGAAAACGTCTCTTTTTCATCTCTTCCATTTTTTTCCCCGGAAGAAATTTCTTTGACCGCTTCTGCAACCTTACTCCCCACTGTAGGCATCTTTCGGGCAACACTTCTGTCAAACCCATTAGACATAGTCTCTTTTACCTCCTCTGAGCATAGTTAGCGAATAGCCTTGATTTGGCCTTTGATGGCATTCCTTTTTTATGTTTTGAAAATCTTTTCCCTGTCAGATTTCTTATTTTGAAGATTTCACCAATAACCCTTTGAATATCCACCGCACCTCTTGAATTGGGAGCATACTCAAAAATGGTCTTTCCATCACTGGATGCCTCAGCGATCTTGGTATCCTGCCCAATGGTTGTTTTTAAAAGATATTTGGAATAATGTTTTATTAAGGCCTCTCGTGACCGCCGACATATCTTATGAGATCTGTTATAGCGATTTAATAAGATATAAATATTGTCGAATGTAAAGGAAAAGTCTTCCTCCACGGTCGCCAGCGTTTCAAATAGTATCTTGAGGCCATGGTAAGATAGAAAATCGGCCAGAACCGGAATTATTAGATCGTTGGCGGCCAAAATGGCATTGAGATTCAAAAGTCCCATACTAGGTGAGGCATCCATTACGATAACTTCATAATCCTTCTCAATGGGCTTAAGAGCCTTTTTTAATCTGAATTCTCTGGCATTCAAGGGTTGAAGCGCAAGTTCGATTGGAGATAAACTGAGGTTAGAAGGCAACAAATCTAGGGTGGGAAGTATAGTTTTCATAATAATGTCCCTGATGTCCTCTTTGAGAATGAGGGCATTATATAAGGTCTTCCCATCGTGTGAGTCATAGCCCAGACACTGAGTTAAATGGCCCTGAGGGTCCAAGTCCACAAGTAGTGTGTGGATGCCCATTTCGGCCAATCTAAATCCGTAAGATGCTGAGAGACTACTTTTACCTGTTCCACCCTTGAAGTTAAGGAAAAGCTGTCTTCTATGGGACTTAATTGGAGAAGGGATTTTCAGGTATGTCCTATATCGAGAGAGGTCCTCTGGCAAGTAATACCGAACTTTGCCATTACGCCTGGCTGGAGGTACTATCCCCCTTAGTTCTTTTTCCAGTAGCTCCTTACTGGAGATACCCAATAGTTCGGCAAACCGTGCAGGCGTATATACTACGGGATACAAAATTAGTTCCTCCGGTTATCTTTTCCTACCGTAGCTTTCCTTTGCCACCACATCTTCCACTCCCTTATCTCCCTTTCCAGTGTTAGTATCTTATGATTGGCCTCCAGTTTTACAGGACCAACAATCCTTCTTAGATAGCGTAATGCCATATCACGAACCACTTCATGAGAATCGTCAAGGGCCCTAATTAGATGGGGCATGGCAATATCTTGGGAAAGGCTGACTGTTGCCCAAAGGGCCACCTTCCTAACGCCTTTGTCAGTATCATTCAGTAAATCGAGGATGATAGGGATTGCCTCATGAATCTGATTACATGCCAGATATGTGACAGCCCTCCTTCGAACAAATGGTGAACTACTCTTCAAGGACTTTTCAAATTCTAATAGCCCTGTGTGGCCTATGTGGTGAAGTCCTCGCAATGCTTGCATAACAACACATTCATCTTTATCTTCCAATGCCTCCCTTAGTAAGGGGATTAGAGAGCTATCTTTAAATTTAGAGATGATTTGGATTGCTAATGACCTAACACTTCCATCGTTATCCTTGGCAGCCTTAACTACGTGAGGCAAGATGGTTTCATGGCGCCTATTTTGGAGAAATCTAAGGCTTAGGCACCTAACCTTGGGGTCAGGATCTAAGAGGTCAGAAAGGGCTTGTTCAAGGCTTACCCCACGGTATTTCTCGCCAATGATTGGTTCCTTATCCATCTTAAACCTTATTGTTTTCTTCCAAACTTTTTAATTTCTTCCCGAAGTGTTCATAAGCAAGCCTAGTTACTACCCTCCCTCGAGGGGTGCGGTTAAGATAACCACTTTGGATAAGAAATGGTTCATAAACATCCTCTATAGTATCCTTCTCTTCGCAGATGGCTGCGGATAGAGCATCAACGCCTATAGGGCCACCATCAAACTTATCAATAATGGTCAGCAGAATCTTCCTATCCATTTTATCAAGGCCCTTTTCATCCACCTCCAGCATATGTAAGGCCTTATCTGCCACCTCTCTGGTTATAGTCCCGTTAGCCCTTACTTGTGCATAGTCCCTTACTCTCCGAAGTAAGCGTAGGGCTACACGTGGAGTCCCCCTGGATCTCCGAGCTATTTCCCTGGCCCCCCCTTTTTCAATACCGATAGTCAGTAAATTGGCTGAACGTAGGATAATAGATTCGATTTCCTCCATTCTGTAAAAGTCAAATCTGAAGACCACACCAAATCGATCCCTCAAAGGAGAAGTAAGAAGCCCTGCTCGGGTGGTGGCGCCTATAAGGGTAAATTTCGGAAGATTCAATTTGATGGAACGTGCACTGGGGCCTTGGCCAATTATGAGGTCTAACTTAAATTCTTCCATAGCTGGATAGAGTATTTCTTCTACCACATGAGGGAGACGATGCATTTCATCAATAAACAGTACATCGTGATTCTTAAGGTTGGTGAGTATGGCAGCCAAATCGCCTGGACGTTCAATAACTGGACCCGCGGTAGCCCTGATATTCACACCTAATTCCCGGGAGATGATGTAAGCTAGAGTCGTTTTACCTAGGCCTGGATACCCATAGAAAAGTACGTGATCCAAAGATTCGCCCCTTTCCTTGGCAGCCTCGATAAATATCTTCAAGCTCGTTTTTATCTCTTCTTGACCAATGTATTCATTTAGGGTTTTAGGACGAAGATTAAGCTCATAGGTAAAATCTTCCTCTCTATCTCTGCCCACAATGGCATCCTCTTTCATGACAATTGAGTGATCTTCCAGTTCGTCTATTTTAAAAAGGAGCTTAAAGTCTTTCTAAGAAGTTCCTCTATGGTTATCTTTCCGGAATTTTCTTCCCATATCTTGCTCAATGCCCTTCTGGCCTCTCTTTTGTCATAACCCAAGTTGGCCAAGGCAGAGAGGGCATCCCTTAAAATTTCCCTCCCATCAAACTGTCCCAGGCTTTCTCGCTCTGCTTGGGATATACTATGGGCCACCTTTTCCTTAAGCTCAAAAAGTATGCGCTTGGCTGTCTTTTTCCCCACCCCTGGAATGGCATCTATTCTGTCCATATCACCTGTTAATATGGAGCTTCTGAGTTCGTGAGGAGATATTCCAGACAAGATGTTTATAGCAAGCTTAGGGCCGATTCCTGCTACATTTAAAAGGGTGAGGAACATCTCCTTTTCGTCAGGGGTAGAAAATCCATACAACTTGAGAGAATCCTTCTGTACATAGGTCTGGATATGGAGTGTCACTTTATCCCCGGGATCTGGCAATTCATAAAAGGTAGAAAGAGAGATGTCAATTCCGTACCCTACCCCTTGATTTACCGATACGATAACATGTCCCGGAGATTTGAAAAGAAGCTTACCTTCAATATGAGCAATCATCCCTCTTTAGGCTCCTTAGATGAATGTATAGAACAAATGGCTACCGCCAGGGCATCTGAGACATTATGTTCTGCAACTTTGTTAAGACTCAGCAAGGATTTGACCATGTGTTGCACCTGATTCTTAGTGGCCATACCAAAACCCACCACAGATTTTTTAATCGATAGGGGACTATACTCTTGGACGACCAATTCTGCATTGGAAACTGCCAAAAGAACAACTCCCCGCACTTCACCTAGCCTTAGCAAGCTTTTCACACTTTTTGCATAGAAAGGATGTTCTATGGCCACAGCATCGGGAGAAAATTGCTCAATAATCTCTTCCACAGAATCATATATTTTCTTTAATCTAGAGGGGAGAGGTTCTTTTAGGGAAAAGGAAATACTTCCACTGGCAACATGGATCAAATGGTCACCTTGGTTTTCCACGATTCCATAACCCGTGGTATAAGATCCTGGATCAATACCTAAAATACGCATACTCCCCTTCTGTTATCTGCAAATTGCGAGTAGTCATTGTAAGATCACACAAAGACTAACAGTATCCTTTGAAGTTATATCAGTGACTTATATATATATTGCCTTCCTCTATCTGGCAAATTCTGAACGCATCTTTTTACCAGCCGAGCCTTATAAAGATTGAGGAGTTTGGTGCTGGCAGAGTTGATTTTCATGTTTCTCAGATTGGCTAATTCTCTCGCCGAAAGAATCTGTCTTTCCATAACAATGTGTAACACCTCTTTCAGGTAGGGGCTCAGAATGCCTAGAATATGCCAGCCATTGACTAACCTTACGGGTCTTCCTCTTATTTCTTTATTCCTGCCTTGAGACTCACGGGCAGGTTTTATGGACAAGAGATGGAGTTTTTTCCTCTCCAGAGCTACATGGATATTTTCTTCCTGAGTCTTGGTTAATCCAGTTACGGCTATAAACTTATCGCCGTATTCCATAGCGTTTAGTCTCACGATCAATTTAGCTATGATTTCATCAGCATAGGAATAGTCTATAGGACCTACCCTCGAAAAATCGAGAATTACTACTATTCCCTCCTGTTCCCATTTCAGTTTAGACTCAATTACCTCTCTAATCATTTTCCCGATCTCTCGGGTAGTGAGGTTCTTGTAGGTATAAGTTGAATTATGACTCACAATTTCTTTGAGCTGGTAGATTTTATATGTATTCTTCATAAGAAGTCTTCACTGAATTCAATTGAATTCTCTTATAGCAGATTATCTAGTCTTGTCAAGTGATTTCTCTGAGAAAATGAAGGAAGGATGCTAAGAGGCCATGGGGTGAGAAGTAGGTAAAGTTTAGCTCATGGCCTCCATGATTTCATCAGGGATATCAAAATTGGCATAAACATGTTGGACATCATCACAGTCTTCCAAGGCCTGCATGAGACGAATCATTTGTTCTGCTTTCTTATCCTCAAGTTTTACTGTTCCTCTGGGGATCATGCTGATTTCTGCTACACTGTATCTTAAACCAGCCTTTCCTAGGGCCTCTTTAACTGCTTCAAATTGGGAGACGGGAGTTATTATGGAAAGTGTAGTTTCCTCTTCTCTTACATCCTCAGCGCCGGCTTCTAAGGCCACATCTAGCAATTTGTCTTCATCCACCGAGCCCTTTTCAAGGACAATAAGACCCTTTTTCTCAAAGAGCCAAGATACGCAACCACTTTCTCCCAGACTACCACCATTTTTGCTAAACATATGTCTGATATCAGCTACTGCCCGTTGCTTATTATCCGTTAATACCTCAACCAGTACAGCTACTCCCCCAGGTCCATAACCTTCATAGATCGCATCCTCGAAGGTAGTTCCCTCAAGTTCACCAGTGCCTTTTTTGATAGCCCTCTCGATATTATCTTTGGGCATATTCTGGGCCTTAGCTGCTGCAATAGCTGTCCTAAGTCTTGGGTTGGCATCTGGATCTCCGCCTCCAAGCCTGGCAGCAACCATAATTTCCCTTATTAATTTGCTGAAGATACGGCCTCTTTTAGCATCTACTGCGCTTTTCTTATGTTTGATGCTACTCCACTTGGAATGGCCTGACATTAACTTCTCCTAATCCTTTTTAGTATAAATTAGATAGCAGTTTTTACCATAATTACAGGCACATGGCAATAGTTTTTACATGAAAATAGCTCCTCTAATTTAAATTCCAAA
>DTXE01000557.1 GCA_012962595.1 Syntrophaceae bacterium
AGTCCAGGGGCTGCCATCCAAACTGTAAGAAAAGGTAGCCGGTTCATCGGCCTCAAAGTCAAAGGTAACTTCTGTTGAATTGGTGACCGATGGTGGGGTGGATGTGAGGGTTATGGTAGGAGGAGTTGTATCTATGGCCTCCTCCTCAGTTTCTGTAACAGGAAGAAGGGTAGTGGTTTCTGGCGTGACTTCAACAGTAACTGGTGTTTCAGGAGGAGCCTCAGGTGCTTCAACGATAGCCATCTCTCCTGCACCCATCTCCGGTTCAGCAGGAGGTGCCTCGGCCACCTCCTCTACCTCAGCAGGGGCCTCCTCCGGTGCCTCGGCCACCTCCTCAGCCTCCTCGGCCTCTTCAGTAGGGGCTGTATCTTCCACATACATGGCTATTTGAGATTCACTTGCAGGTGTAGGTGGAAGTGCTGGGGTACCCATAGGGATACATACCATCTCACCACCAGTGATTTCCTGCTTGATATCTGGAAACTGGGGATTATAGGCATAGCCCTCCCCTTCTATAAAGACGGCCACGGTCATGTTGTTGTCCACCACCACACAGGCATCGCTCCCTCTTATCCCCACTACTGCTGTAAGGGTATGGACCTCAAATGCCGGTGGTTTTCTGAATGCAATGGGGATTATGCGGCGACGGTGAGGGGTAATAACCCTTACCTTTCCCCTGGAGAGCTTTATAACACCGGTTCTCTTTACCTCCCTTAGGTATTCCTCCATATCCAACCGGGTAAATGGGGCTAGGCTTAAGATGGTTCCATCCTCAAGTTCTATCCTGGCCTTTCCATTCCTCTTGGTCCTTGCTATATCCTTTTCCAGGATAGGGTCTCCTTTAGAGACGGGGGTGAAACTTACCTCTCCACTATGTAAAACATCCACCAGTGGTTCTATATAGGTAATGTTTCCTACCTTCTTGGCCATGGCCTGTGAGATAAGGAGACACACAAATATGGGCACTAAAAGGGATAATTTGGCTAGAGATTTCATGGGACCCTATTTAAAAATGGATAAGCCTTAAATCCTAAGCACTAAATCCTAAATTCAAAATCCAAATGCCTAAATTCTTGATTTTGTCATTGCGACTTTGGGGTTTTTCCCCGCTTAAGTAACTTCAAACTGGCGATGCTATCTGCAAAAGCAACTTGCAATGAAAAAAATGACCAGGCTGCTTACTGGCACATACTCTACGGGGTGAATTTGACATTTGAGCTTTGTCATTTGTCATTCCTCAGGCTCATTTGAGATTCTTGAGTGTTATTTTTATTTATGTCTCAAAAATTCCTATCTATAGGGTTAAAATAAAAAGTATAACCCTGCCCTGTGGCTACCCTTAGGGGTGGGCTTAACCCACCTCACCTGGGCCAGTAAGGGGACGGAGATTTCTGCTACTGCCGAGGGAACCGATATTCCTACCAGTTGAGAGACATTTAGAGGATGAGGAGAATGAATACCAATTCCTCTGGAACTAATATCTATGCCAAAGACCGCAAAGGATTGAGGTAGAAAATCTATTGTACCCTCAGATAGGGTTAGTTCCAAGGGCATATCTCCTGGCCAGGTGCGGCGTTCTTGACCTCTTCTTTCCAGGCTTTTAGATCCCTTCATGAGTTGCGTGGTAGTCAATAATCCGTGCAATGCTGCTGGAGTTTCAAAATCATCTATGGATTTGATTATAGGAAGACAAAAGAATAGTCAATCCCCCAAAAGAGGGATTTTTAAATGACCATTGAAATAATTCAGTGTCGGTTTTTGAACCTCTTTGGCAAAAGGATTTCAGTGATAAATCTTGACTCCAGCCTTAAACTTAGCCACCTTCTTGCCTTCTTTTGATTGTGGGTAATTAGTTGGACGCTCATACATCTTCCTCCTGTGCTTTTAACACATTTTGAGCTGCCAAACTAACACCTTTTTTCTGAATTCTATCCAACTTTGCCTGAAACACTTAGGATTTTTTCAGAGCCCTCATAGAGAATATTTGACAGGAAGTACCTTTTTTGCAATATTTGCTACCATATTCTTAATAGAAAGGGGGGTTTATATGACCGAGTTAAAGGCCATGTATAAGAGAATTATGGAGGACCACTTTCCTGATGAACTAACTATTACCTTTGGAGACCAAACTCTAAAGTATAAGAAGAGGGCATGGAAAATATGGGATGAAAAGCTTGGTGTTTATGTGGAAAAGGGCCTGAGGTATGGCGAAAACCCAGATCAGGAATCGGCCCTCTATGAGCTGGTCAATGGTAATCTGGTTTTAGGAAAATGTAAGTTTATCGAGCCTGGGCTGGGACTTGTAAGCACCATCACAGAGGAAGAGATGCTACAATCAGGAAAACATCCTGGTAAAATCAATCTAACCGATATAGACAACGCCCTCAATATCCTAAAATTCCTTATGGATAAACCCTGTGCCGTTATCATGAAACATAATAATCCCTGCGGCGTAGCGTATGGAGCTACATTATGGGAGGCATATCAAAAGGCAGATATGGCCGATAGGATAGCTGCCTTTGGTGGCTGCTTGGCTTTAAATCGGGCCATAGATAAGGTTACTGCCGAGATGATTAGCGAACATTACCTAGAGGTAGTGGTTGCCCCGGAATATGAAGAGGGCACCGTTGATATTCTTAAGAAAAGAAAGGCTCTTCGCATTATTAAGATGGAGAGGATAGATCAGTTGGAAAGATATAGATATACCCGTTTTGTAGACTTTAAGTCTCTGATAGATGGCGGTCTCATCATACAGCAATCTCCCATTAATGCTATCAGGACAAAGGATGATTTAAAACTTGCTCAGACCGTATATCAAGGTAAAACCTATAAGATTAAACGGCCTCCCACTGAAAGGGAGTATGATGACATGCTCTTTGGCTGGGCCGTGGAACAGGGGGTAACTTCTAATTCCGTCATTTATGTCAAAGACGGGGCAACGGTGGGCATTGGTACCGGGGAGCAGGACCGGGTAGGGGTTGCAGAAATAGCTATATATAAGGCGTATACCAAGTATGCCGATGCCCTCTGTTTTAAGGAATATAAAATACCTTATAAGCAATTGGAACTTGAGATTTTAAAGGGTATAAGGAGTGCGGAAGAAAAGGAGGCCATTGATAGTAAAACCCGGGAGGATAAGGCAGGACTTATAGGTGCTACCATGATATCCGATGCCTTTTTTCCATTCAGAGATGCAGCAGATGTGGCCATAAAAGAAGGTATTACTGCTATTGTCCAGCCTGGGGGGTCATTAAGAGATTTTGAATCTATCATTGCCTGTAATGAGGCAAATCCTCCTGTCACCATGGTTTTTACCGGACAAAGGGCCTTTAAGCATTAAAGGCAAGGTTTAGTTTTTATAGGCATTCTGCTGGTGTAACAC
>DTXE01000558.1 GCA_012962595.1 Syntrophaceae bacterium
CTAAACTCAAAATTCAAAACAAACCTTTCTAAAGAAAGCTTTACCAAAGAAATATTTCAAGGCGTTTTTTTTCTTTTCTTTGGGATTTGGAAATTGGGATTTATAATCCGCTATACAAATATAAATAAACATGTGTTTGGCAATACCAGCGAAAGTGGTGGAGATTGGCAAAGGCGAAGGCAAAGACGAAGACAAAGGAGGAGTAAAGGCAAAAGCAGATTTCGGTGGCGTTTCTCGTGAGATTGATGTATCTCTGGTAGATGCTAAAGTTGGCGATTACGTAATGGTTCATGCGGGTTTTGCGATAGAGATAATGGATGAGCACGAGGCGAAGGAGACAATTGAGTTGTGGAGGGAGATGCTTGAAAAATGTTTTTAATTCAGGCGTATTCGTCAATGAACTCTTTGCCCACTTCAAATGCTTTTGGCACACATGTCTTCCAGACTTGTGAATGTTTCTTTATCCCAGAACTTCGCCTCAAACCACCCATTGAAGTTCTCGATGCTCCCGTTCATCCATGGGCACTTAGGATTAATGAAAACCACTTTAACTTGGCTTAAACAATATGTGGATATAGATATAAATCCTAACGACTTGGCTGAACTTTTGACCATGCACGGTATGGAAGTAGAGAGTCTCACCAGGAGACATGATGAATTAGATTCTGTGGTAGTAGGAGAAATTGTAGAGATTATACCCCACCCCCATACAAAAAAACTTCTCTTATGTCAGGTTCATACAGGAGAGGATACATACCCTGTGGTATGTGGGGCCAAAAACATAAAGGTTTTTGACCTAGTGCCACTAGCCTTGCCTGGAACCACATTACCTGGTGGAATGAGGATAGAAAAGACCACTATTAGAAATGCAGATTCCTGGGGCATGCTCTGTTCAGAGAAGGAACTGGGATTAGGAGATGATTCTTCAGGTATTATGGTATTGCCTTCTCATTTGAGGGTAGGAGAAAAGCTTATTTCAGCCCTTAATCTTGAGGATTATCTATTTGAGTTTAGCATAACGCCTAATCGTCCGGACTTACTCAGTGTCATTGGTATTGCCAGAGAAATTGGTGCAATCTTAAATAAAAAGGTGAAATATCCTGGTCTGACCCTTGAAGAAAAGGGTGGGAGAATTAAAGACCTTACATCGGTTACCGTGAAAGATTATAAGCTATGCCCCAGATACGCCGCCAGGTTGGTTTCAAATGTCACCATCAAGCCTTCTCCATTCTGGATAAGGGATAGGCTTCTGTCCATCGGTCTTCGGCCCATAAACAATGTGGTAGATGTTACTAACTACGTACTGATGGAATATGGTCAGCCCTTGCATGCCTTTGATTTTCAAAAGCTTGCTCAAGGCCGCATAGTAGTGAGAGAGTCTGAGGATGGCGAAATCCTGACAACCTTGGATGGCCAAGAGTGTAGGTTAAATGAGGGTATGCTGGTGATATGTGATGGCTTGAAACCAGTAGCCCTGGCTGGAATAATGGGAGGACTTGATTCAGAAATCAGTGAAGATACCAGGGCTGTTTTTATAGAAAGTGCCTACTTTGATCCCATATGTATAAGAAGAACCTCAAGGAAGTTAGGGATTAGAACAGAGTCCAGCATTCGGTTTGAAAAGGGTGTAGATCCTGAAGGGGTGATTCTGGCGCTCAACCGTGCGGCTCACCTTATGGCCGAAGTGAGTGGGGGAGAAATTGCCAAAGATATGATAGATCTATACCCACATCCTTTTCCAAAAAAGGAGATCGTTTTACGTGTAGACCGGACCAATAGAACCTTGGGTACCACACTAAGTTTGAATGATATAAGGCAATATCTTGCGAAAATCGAAGTGGTTTCAAAAAAAGGGGGTAAGAATCAACTGACCTTTATTCCCCCATCTTACAGGCGCGATTTGATTCAGGAGATAGACCTTATTGAGGAAGTTGCCAGGCTCCATGGCTATAATAATATTCCGGTCTCAGTGCCTAAGGCCTTGATTAAAGCACCAAAGAAAGATGAGTATCAAAGATTTAGAAATAGAGTTAAACAACTACTCATAGAAGGCGGATATATAGAGGTAATTACCTATAGCTTCATCTCCCAGAAGTCCTTTGATAAACTGAACCTACCTCCTGATGATTTCCGTAGGAGATGTACTTCCATACGTAACCCCTTAACCGAAGAGCAATCGGTTATGAGAACTACCTTATTGCCTGGTTTGCTTGAGTGTATGCAGTACAATGCATATCAGAGTAACTACGACCTTAAGATTTTCGAACTGGGTAAGATATTTATTAACCAAGGCAAAGATTCATTGCCTGAAGAAATCCATATGCTGTCAGGTTTAATCACGGGTTTACGTCATGACTTTTCCTGGTACGCCCCTTGTGAAAAGGTGGATTTTTTTGATATAAAAGGGAGCGTGGAAATCCTTTTAGAACAAGTAGGTATAAGAAATGCCTCCTATATGAGAGAAGATTGTCCACCTTATTTGAGAAAAAGCGCCTTCTGTCAGGTGGTGGTGGATGGTGAATCCTTGGGTTTTGTAGGTGAGGTAGAGCCAGGAGTTCTATCACGATATGACCTAAAGGAGCCGGCCTTTATTTTTGACCTCAATTCAGACCTTATGGCGAGGTATTTCTCGCTTAAGAGAAAATACCAACCCTTACCAAAATATCCTGCGGTCGTCAGAGACCTGGCCTTAGTGGTTGAAGAAGACTTTGAGTTCGGCAGTATTTTGGATAGCATTACCCAGTTGGGTTCAAGGTATGTGGAGAACGTCCAAATCTTTGACTTATATAGGGGTGAGCAGATTGGCCCTGGTAAAAAGGGTTTGACTTTAAGGATCATCTACCGTTCCCAAGAGGGTACACTAGAAGATACCCAAGTGAATGAAATACACCGAGAAATAACCTCAAGGCTTCTTAAGAAATTTGGAGTGGAGTTAAGAAGGTAGTTTTGAAAACTTCTCCTTCCGAAAAGCTTTATTTCAAAATAGGAGAGGTCAGTCGGATTACAGGCATCCCTACACATGTCCTCAGGTATTGGGAGAGAGAATTCAAGACCATAAAGCCAGTACGTACCTACTCTTATCAGAGACTTTACAGAAAAAGCGACCTTGAGGCCATCATGGAGGTAAAAAGACTCCTCTATGAGGAAAAGCTGACCATTGCTGGCGCTAAAAAAAGGATTCTGAATACAAAGAGAAGAAAGGGAAAAGGGAAGTATACCCTAGATGATCTCAAGAGGGATTTGAGAGATATAAAGGCCCTGCTTGACAGTACTACCTAAACTTGCTAGGCTCATTTAGCTTTGTTCATCGGGACGTGGCGCAGTCTGGGAGCGCACCTGAATGGGGTTCAGGTGGTCGTGGGTTCAAATCCCACCGTCCCGACCAGTAAATTTCAGTAACATCCTGCTAGTTTCTATTTTATCCTTACTTAGCAATTCGCATTGTGTTAAGTTCACTACGCTCGGGTAATTACTCCCTAATGAATGTCCCATCGAAAAAATTGATCCAAGAACAGGTCAAAAGGGCTTTACACTTATAGAACTGCTCGTCTGCATCATAATTATTGGCATAATAGCAGCCATTGCCATTCCAAAGTATCTATCCTACCGAACAAGGGCCTTTGATGTTACCGCAAAGCAGGATATTAAACAGTGTTACGAAATTTCTCAAGTATACTTTTTAAAGGAGCCAGATGGGGAGGTTACCCAATCAATTCTGGAAGAAAATGGGTTAAGACTTTCAGATGGTGTTACATTACATATCGAGGATGGAACCCGGGATAACCTGAGTTTATATACTTGGTATGAACCTGGTGGGAGCAAGAAATATCATTGTGATGCATCGGGAAACATCACTGAACAAGACAAGACCTAAAGATTGTCCTTATTGAAAGAAAAAGGTGTAAAAAGTGAAGAGACCATGAGCCACTAGACAGAGGAGATATATTATGGTTTTTAAAGGCCGAAGGCGTAGGTTTATTGTAAATAAGCGTATTCAGTATAAGTTCTTCATAATTGTTATTAGCTACCTTTTATTTATTGTTTTCCTATTGGGCTTCTTGATGTTTATCCCAAGCATACTAGGACTTTCGGGGGAAGCCGCCTTTGAGAAACAAGTGGTGGCAGCTCAGGAATTTCTAACTTTACATAAAAGATTTTGGCCATCGATCCTGGCTATTATTTTGATACTGGGAATTCACTCCATATATATTTTCCATCGCGTATTTGGTCCAATGTACCGTTTTAAAGATGCCTTTGAAAGAATCTCCAAGGGCGATCTATCTTTTAATATTCAACTGAGAAGGTCGGATTATCTTGTAGTAGAAAAGGATTCAATTAACAATATGATAAATTCACTGAGAGAGATTATAGGATCACTAAAAAGAGATCATATGACATTTTTTGAAGAAATAAAGCAGTTAGATGAAAAGTTAACTAGTAGTGATATAACATTGGAGGTGGTTCGGAATAAATTGAAGGAAGTGAGAGAAAACGGGGAACAGATGAAAAGAAAACTTGATGCCATCAAGATTGATTGAAGTTTACTACCCCATTCTGGCCGCTAGCTTCAATGGGGCAAACCTAACAAATATGGGATTAGAGACCAATCTACCGTAGCCGCTCATATCTATGCGGTAATAGACCTTCTCGCCAGGTTTAAAATAGTGGTCTTCATAATTAACCTCAAAGGGTGTTTCTCCTATAAA
>DTXE01000559.1 GCA_012962595.1 Syntrophaceae bacterium
AATTCCAAATTCCAAATCCCAAATTCCAAACAATGTTTGGTATTTGATGCTTGGGATTTGGAATTTAAACAAGAGGAGCTATTTTCACATGAAATGGCTTGGGAAGCTACTTGGTGCCTTCGTTTTTGTTATTATAATCTTTTTGTTTTTGGCCCCGTATGAGCTTAAGGCCCAGCTAGAAGGTAAACCCGTAGCCTATCTAGACAGTATAATGGAGGATGAAGATGAGGGAAGGCTTTCCTTCCCATCCTTTGTATGGGTAGACCCTGTAATGAAGGAGATTTATATCATAGATGCCAAAAACAGGATCATCATATATACCTCGGATTTCTTCCCTCTATTCACTCTGGATAAAAGGGATGGAATTGAGGCCCCATTAGGTCTTGTGGTAGATAAAGAGGGCAATCTCTATGTAGCACAGGGGCCAAGCAAAAGAAATAAAAGGGCAAGAATTTCTGTATTTAATGCCTGTCTCAAATGGGAGCGGGATATTTATATAACCGGTTTTGAGGAGGCAGATTCCTTTACCCCCTATAGGCTAGCTATAGATAAAAATGACAATATCTATGTGGCGGGAAATTACAGCTCTAGGGTTCTGGTTATAAATCCACAAGGCCACATCTTAGATATGATTTCTGTCAAAGAAGAAAAAGGTGGAGAGAGGATAAATGTAAAATTGAATGATGTGGCTGTGGATAGAGATGACAGGCTCTATCTCCTGAGTGAACAAGAGAGTCATATCTATGTTTATGATAATAATAGAAAATTCCTCTTTAAATTTGGCCAGAAGGGAGGAAGCACTGGCAAGCTAAGCCGCCCGCGAGGCTTCTCGATAGATAATCTCAACGGAAGGGTCTATATAGTAGACTACATGCGCCATACCATATCGGCCTATGATAAAGAGGGAAGGTACCTTTTTGAGTTTGGTGGATTGGGCTGGGGGCCAGGTTGGTTTCAGTATCCTAGGGATATATGTATAGACCCTATGGGAAGAGTACTGGTCGCAGATACCTTTAACGACCGAGTGCAGGTATTTCAGTCTAAGGAGTGAATATATGAAAGCCAAATTTATGGCAATTCCCTTTATTATTTTAATTATAATTGGGCCAGCCATATCTACACCTTTTGCCCAGACTAACTCCTCACACCAGGCTTCATTACCTCCCCTTGAAAGCCTGCAGAAGACATTTGTTGATATAGCCCATAGGGTAAGGTCTTCTGTGGTATGTGTTAAGGTTGAAGAGAGTTTCATACATCCCACAGTCCCCGGCAAAAAGGTCCCAAAGGGTGAAATACCCATAGAGGCCAAGGGTTCTGGTATAGTTATTGATGAAAAAGGGCATATATTAACCTGTTATCATGTCATTAAAGAGGCAAAGAGTATTAGGGTAGTAGTTTTTGGTGGCCAGGAGCTCTCTGCCCAGGTTGTGGGTAAAGATGCTACCACAGACTTAGCAGTTTTAAAGGTAGAATCATTAAAAGGACTTACTAAGGCTTGCTTGGGAGATTCGGACAAGATAAAGATAGGGGAGTGGGCCATCGCAATAGGTAACCCTTATGGCATGGATCAAGCTATAAGGGTGGGAATTATAAGTGGCATCGGGCCCCTTGAAGAAGGAACACATGTGTTTGATTTTATTCAAACAGATGCCTCAATTGCACCAGGAGATAGTGGAGGTCCCGCCCTAAATATAAAAGGCGAGGTTATAGGTATAATCTCTTCCACTCACCATAAGGTTGGCCTGATGATACCGATAAATGTGGCAAAAGAGGTTGCTGAGGAGTTAATAGCAAAGGGTAAAGCCACCAGAGGATTCTTAGGTGTAAGACCTCAATCCTTAACATTAGATCTGGCCAAGGAATTTGGATTTGATGGTAAAGAGGGGGTATTAGTGGGTGATGTTGTAGAGGATGCCCCTGCGGATAAAGGTGGAATAGAAATAGGAGACATAATCCTCAGATTTAATAAGGAGAAAGTTACCAATGCAAGAGAGCTATCAAGATTGGTTGCTAGGACACCTCCTAATAAGACAGTAGAGATTCAACTATTTAGGAATGGCCACTTAAAGACCTTAGACATTAAGATAGGTGAAGCCAAAGAAATCCCGGTACTTGCGGAAAGGATAAGTGAGGAGTATGGCATGGTTGCACAGGAAATAACACCAGAATTGATGAAGCGGTTTGGCCTTAAAGAGGGTAAGGGTGTGGTTATCTCTAAAGTTACACCGGGTACTCCCGCCTCCAGGGCAGGCGTGTGGCCCGGTGATGTTATTGTTGAGGTGAGGAAAAAGAAGATCAGAGGTCTTGAAGACTATTGCCATATATTGGATGAGATAGAGAGAGGCAGAAATGTGCTCATGTTGATAAAAAGAGGGGAGAGAACCTTTTATGTAGTAGTAAAACAGGAAAGAGGGCATAGAAGAATTAAGGATTGAGGAGCGAGAATTAAGGAGGTATTTGTTTGACAAAAACCAGTACCATTGTTATCATTTAATCATAAATGTAATCATTGGAGGGAATATGGTACGTACTCAAATTCAGTTAACCGAAGAGCAGGTCAAAATTCTAAGAAAACTGGCCTCATCAAGAAACCTTTCTATTGCAGCATTGATTCGCCAGGCAGTCGACAACCTGATTAGCTCAAGCACCATTGTAGATATGGAAGAAAGGCGTAAGAGGGCGATTGAGGCCGCTGGACGGTTTAGCTCAGGCTTAAGCGACCTTTCTACTGAACATGACAAGTATCTTGAAGAAGCATTTAGCGATTGATGACAATTTTTATTGACACATCGGCTTTTCTGGCCATTCTTAACAAGGATGATAATAATTATCCAATGGCAAAAAGGCTGTGGAATGAGTTAATTTATTCAGAAAATGTAATGGTAAGTAACAATTATGTACTTGTGGAGAGCTTTGCCTTGATACAGCGACGACTTGGCATGGAGGCAGTCAGGACATTTCAGGAAGACATACTGCCCTTGATAAATGTGGAATGGATTAATGCTGAGACCCATAGATCAGGGGTAAGCGCTTTCCTCGCTGCATCAAAACGTAAACTAAGCCTCGTTGACTGCGTCAGTTTTGAAATAATGCGACTTTTAGGGATTAAGACAGCCTTTACCTTTGACCCCCATTTTGGAGAACAGGGTTATAGATGCATCCCTTAGCCCTTTCCAATGGATGTCTCCTGATGCAACTCTTCTGGTGGGATAAGGTATATTATGCAATTAGGATATGAGGATTACAGAGGTTTTATTAAACAACTATTAAATCAAATAGTTGCCTACTTTGGTAGAAAGACTATTATAGCCTGTGCCCTTTTTGGCTCCGTGGCCAGGGGTGAGGCCAAGCCTTATAGTGATATTGATATCCTCATAATTCATAAGAAGGTAGGCTTTGATCCTATAAAGAGGTTTGTGGATGCCCTTTTAGAGGTTAGAAAACATAAAGAATACTCTATGCTTCTTGAAAGGGGTATCTATCCCCAACCTTCCGTTATATTTATGACCCCTCAAGAAATCTCTCATAGGCCCTTGATACTTTTGGACATCATGGATCATGGATTGATCTTAAAGGATGAACGAGGATTTCTTAGGGATTTGATTCAGAGATTTAAGGAAAGGCTGAGGGAGATGGGGGCCAAAAAGATAATTCACAAAGATGGCAGTTGGGCCTGGGATTTAAAGCCTGACTGGAGGCCTGGAGAGGTTATCGAGGTCATTCTATGACCAACTTCGAGGTCGGAGAGAGGCTCTTAAGAGAGTCTGAGGAATAGCTGGAAGAAATGCACAGGATGGCACTTCTTAAGGTGATGGGTGTTGAATATCCAAAGGTACATGACCCAGCAGAGTTTTTCGTAACCGTTGCCGAAGATAGGGATATAGCTTTAGAGGAGGATACGAAGGAGAAATTAAAAAGGATTTCAGCGGACTTAGCGGTTAAGAGGGGTCCTGCTTTTTATTTTGAGAAAGAGTATACCAGAAAAGAGGCAGAAGACGCCAAGGAAGGAGCAGAATACGTACTAAATGTGGCAAAAGATCTCTATATGAGACTGAAATAACATTTTGAAGTTTTGGCATGATATGTGCATATTAACCCAAATGATAAAGTATGCAACTTTTCTGAAGGAGGGCTCTGAAAAGGTCCTTTTCGCTCCTGCTTGTAAAGGTATTGGTTTAGGTGTTAAGGTAGTACATCTAAAATTTAAGAAAGATAAAGCGAGGAATTAACAAAAATGGATTCGCTATTACCAATCTTTTTGACAATTTTTGGTACCGCCGCCTCAGTAAGCGGTGTGGTTATTTATGTTTTTAATGGGACAAGGAAACTGATTGGTGGGACACATAAATTGATCGGTGAAATGCACCAGACTCAGAGAGAAATAAAGGAATTGTTAGTAAAAATGGATGAACGTAGCGCAAAAATGGATGAACGTGCTGATGAGAGACATAGAGAGGTATTAGAGTTAATTGCCAGAAAGGTTTAAACGGGAAGAGGATATAAAAAGATGAAATAATGGACAAAAGGGGAGATATTTATTAATGGGGCCATAAGATGATCCCAAATCCAAAATCCCAAATCCAAAATCTGTGCATCATAATTTTGTTGCTTGTGGGGGCATTGGCGTGGGTTTTAAATGGTGGCCAAATAGCCATGGCTGGCCCTTATCTTAGTTCTGCCCATGGAAATACCTCATATGGGGTCGACCGTAATGCCACCGGTTTTCCGGACTATGCAGTAGGAAACTGTGCCCACTGCCATGAGATGCATGCCAGTATCGGTGGTGCAGAGCCAGCCCCTACCGGTGGCCCTGATAAGTATGCACTATTTTATAATAACTATGTTAGTCAAACAGATGGTGTCTGTTTCAAATGTCATGATGCCACAACTACTATCTCAGCCACTGCAATAGTCAACCGTAGCTATAGCTACCGTGCCGGTGGCTGGACTGATGATACCTTGGATGATATCCTTGAGGCATTTACATATGGCCCACCTACTTCTACTACCGG
>DTXE01000560.1 GCA_012962595.1 Syntrophaceae bacterium
AAACAGATACCAGCAGGAAAATATCTTATCAAGTCAAGCTACAACGAGTTCAAAAAAGAGACACCTTTTGAGATCAAGCCTGGTGAAGTGACCAAGGTTAATGTCATTTTTGATGGAATCCTGATAAAGGTGAAGTGTTCTGATAAGGAAGCAAAAGTGAACTACGAAGTATACACACAAAACGGACAGCTTATATATGAGAAAAAAGCCAAATGCTCTGATGGGTTGAAACTGATTCTGGACGAAGGAACTTATATGATTGAATCAAAAATTGGGAACAACAAGAAAGAAACAATTTTTTCTATTGGGACTGATCAGAACGACGAGATAGTGATAGATATGCAGGGTTTTGAATATTAAATATAACAAAGAGTGATAAACTACCTGGAGATTAAGGTAAGCTATAATACAATAATACAAACAAAAAGAAAGTAAGGAGGATGAAATGACTACATTATGGAAAAGAGTGGTACTGGTATCTGTGTCAATACCGTTGCTAACAGGAAGCATCGTAGCAGATGAAGTGACGGATACAATTAAGGAGGCGCTTGAGGCATATAAAAAAGGCGAATATACTCAAGCAACAGAGGATCTTACTTATGTGATCGAGCTATTGAAGCAGAAGAAGGGTGATAACCTCAAAAATTTTCTTCCCGAACCACTTGAAGGCTGGACTGCAGAGAAAGCAACATCCTTGACAGCCGGATCGGCCATGCTGGGAGGCGGTACGATGGTCAGCCGTACCTATCACAAGTTTAAGTCAAAAATAACGATAGAGATGGTAACAGATTCACCCATGATGGAGGGGATCGCGATGATGTTATCGAATCCGGGGTTCGCATCTTCTGATGGCGGTAAACTTACACGAATCAACAGAGAAAAAGCAATGATCAAATACAACAAGGAAAAAAGCTCAGGCGAAATTACAATGGTGGTGGATAAACGTTTCATGATCACAGTGACAGGCAAAGAGGTATCCAAAGAGGAGTTGCTAGATTATGCCAAAGCGATCGATATCAAAAAGCTTAAAGAGATATAGTAAAATCAATAGATATCGATTTGTGTTGAAATAAAGAATCGTTATGC
>DTXE01000561.1 GCA_012962595.1 Syntrophaceae bacterium
AAGTCTTGCCAATCGCGGAGAGCGGTATGGGTTTCTTTGACGAGGCAACGCGAACAGCATGGGATAGATTTACACTCGAGATCGCAAAATTTAGTAACGCGCGAGGCAAAATTGCCCAGAACATCTGCCAAATCCTTATTCACGGACGCCTGAAAGTTTTCCCAGGTAAATTCGCTGTCGGAATTTTCGGGAACATGTGACAGCAGCCACCAGCGCCAGTAATCAGACGGCAGGATCGACAGCGCCTGATCCATAAACACACCACGCCCGCGTGAAGTTGAAAGAAAAATTTTTGGTTTATTTTTCATATCTCTTTGTGGCCCGGAGGGCCATGAGGGTTTCAGTTGGAGGTGAAGCTCTCCATTGAGGCAATTTAAAGAAGGGACAATTGAAGGGGTCATTATTAGACCGTTAGAAAAGTATAATGATGAGAGGGGATGGCTTATGGAGATATTTCGGGCTGACGAAATAGATTATTCTGCTACACCTGTTATGTGTTATGCATCTATAACCCATCCTGGGATAGTCAGAGGGCCGCATGCTCATAATTATCAAAAGGACCTTTTCTGTTTTCTTGGTCCTTCAGATTTCAAGATCATACTTTGGGACAATAGAAAGGAAAGTCCAACCTTCGGGAACAAAATGACTGTGATAGCTGGGCAAAGTAATCCATGCACCATCATTGTTCCAGAAGGGGTGGTACACGGCTACCAAAACATAGGAAAAGAGGATGGATTGGTTATTAATTTTCCAAATCGCCTTTACAAAGGCTGGGGGAAAAAGGAGTCTGTAGACGAAATCCGCTACGAAGATGATCCTAATTCGCCATTTAAGCTTGAATGATTACTAATTTTAAAAGGGGTTACTGATTTGAAGGGCCTTATCTTGAGTGGTGGCAAAGGTACAAGACTTCGTCCCATTACCTATACAGGGGCTAAGCAGCTTATTCCAGTGGCCAATCGCCCTATTCTGTTTTATGTTCTGGATAATCTTATTCACGCTGGCATAAAGGAAATAGGAATTATCATCTCTCCTGAGACTGGGAAGGAGATAAAGGAAGCAGTGGGGGATGAAAATAGGTGGGGAGTAGGTATCAGATATATCTTGCAGAAGCAACCAGCTGGATTGGCTCACGCAGTTAAGACTGCCAGAAATTTTCTAAAAAAAGAGCCTTTTGTCATGTATCTTGGTGACAATCTAATCGGTGCTAGAATCGGGGGGCTCATTGAGACCTTTTATAAAGACCGAGCTGATGCCTTAATCCTGCTAAAGCAGGTTGAAAATCCTACCCAGTTTGGTGTTGCTGAGATAGGGAGATACGGAAGGGTTAAAAGACTCATTGAGAAGCCTAAGAAGCCACCCTCTAACTTAGCCCTGGTAGGTGTATATGTGTTCTCTCACTATATTCATGATGCCATAAATAAAATCAGTCCCTCTTGGCGTGGGGAGTTGGAAATAACCGATGCCATCCAAAGGCTTATTGAAATGAAAAGGCGCGTGACCAGTCACATCTTGGATGAATGGTGGCTGGACACAGGAAAGAAGGATGACCTCCTTGCCGCCAATACCCTAGTCCTCGATGAATGGATTAAAAGGGATGTCAAAGGATCTGTGGACCAGGAAAGCCGTGTGATGGGCAGGGTGGTAATAGGAAATGGATCCCGGGTTATACGTTCTACCATTCGGGGGCCGGTGGTAATTGGAGAGGGATGCCAGATCGAGGATAGCTTTGTTGGCCCCTTTACCAGTATCGGAAATAAGGCTACGGTCTTAAACTCTGTGATCGAACACTCTGTGCTTCTGGAAGGAGCTGAAGTGATTCTTATTGACCGATTAGAAGACAGCCTTATAGGAAGAAACGCTAGGGTACAGAGATATAACAAATATAGGGCCTTTAGGCTTGTAATTGGGGATGATTCCTCTATTGAAATTTGAGCCATAAAGCAGATTTTCCAGATTTTGTGGATTTTGGACATTTGAATTTCGGATTTTGGCCCTCCGGGCAGTCCTCAAACCTGAGGGAGTGACCACACCTGAGGCAGACGAGATGATGGTAGCCCTCCTTGATCC
>DTXE01000562.1 GCA_012962595.1 Syntrophaceae bacterium
ACCGATTACATTTCTACTATCACCATTAGATTCAGTATCATCATAACCTGTATTAATAGGATCATTCATATCTTTTCTAATTTGTCGATTATCTATTATTCTTTAGAGCAAAGTAAAAAAGCTGATGATCTACAGCAAAATGCATTGTCTCGCCACCTGAATAGGGCGTGACATCGAATTTTAAATAACCCTGATGTTTAGAGGCTAACTTTTCCAGGTATGTTTGGTCATTTGGATTTTGATATTTGGTATTGTTTGGAATTTGGAATTTGGGATTTGGGATTTTAATCTCTGCCTGTATTCCATTTTCATATTTCCGTGTGACTGAAGGTCATGAATGTCTCACCTTTTTAAGAAACTTCTCTTCTAGCCAATCAACAATTTTTTGGGCATCCTTGGGATCAAAACAGGGAACTCTGGTATCAAAAGCCACATCACCAACAATGGCTATTAGCTGACCATCCCCTTTACATAAAAGCTCCTGTTGAGAATCCTTTCTATATATTTCTATCTTAGGTTTGTCCTGCTTTCTATAGCCCTCGGTCAAGATAATATCTGCATCCTCCAGATATCTAGACGCAAGTACGTCTAATGGCTGATCGTCTGGTACATCTTTAACAATAGCTACCTTCTTTGGGGAAGAGAGTATTACAGTGCAAGCCCCAGCCCTTTTGAGTCGCCAGCTATCTTTTCCCTTATGGTCAATGTCAAAGCCATGTACGTTATGCTTGATAGCGGCGACCTTATACCCCCTCATTCGAATTTCAGAAATAATCTTCTCCAGGAAGGTAGTCTTCCCACTCTTTTTTCTTCCTACGATGGAGATAATAGGTGGCACTTCTTTCTCACATTGTCAAATGGCAACTGCTTTTTTGGGCATGATAGATTATAATTCCCTATATGGTCAAGAGGTTTTCCATATGTGGCAGAGTCCTGAAAAAGGCTCCATAAAGGTCATATGACAAAGCTCAAATGAAAAATGCATACCTATTGGAGCAATCGAGTATCTATGCCATAATTTATCCACATCATTGAGTAGAGTATCATGATAAGTAAGTTTAAATACCTCTGTGTAATATTCGGTTACCTTGCCATCATCAGTGTATCCCCTCTAACCTTTGCAAATAGTCTTCACATGGGGGGCGTGACACTCACCGAGGAGCACTACCAGAGACTGGAGCAGGGTGAAATACTGATCTTTGAAGAAAGGCATGAGTTGGATGATGGAAGGAAAGAGGTTTGGATGCAGGCATCGATACTGGTAAATGCACATCCTGAGGATTGTTGGCGAGTTTTGAATGATTTAGCCCACTATTATGAATTTCAGCCCAGATTGCGGGAATCGAAGATTGTAGAAAGGCAGGATTCATCCACCATCATGCGTCTCAGTTTTAAAGCAGTCTGGAAGAATGTCTTTTATCACCTGAAATACACTAGGGAAGATGAGAAGATGGTTCTTCATTATAGCCTCTATCCGGCCCTTCCTCATAATATTGGAGATACCAAGGGATGGTGGCAGGCCATCCCTTACCATAACATAACTATTATAAATTACGTCTCCTATGTAGATACCGGAATGTGGATACCTGACTTTATCCAGAGAATTTTCATAAAAAAAGAGCTGCCAAAAATAGTTTCTTACATTAAAAGGCGCATTGAATCAGGGGGGACATGGAACCAATGGAAGGAGAAGTAAATTCTTTCTAATAATTCATAATGTCCACATCTTTCTTAAAGATCTTTGCCATTAATGCAACCCTAATCCACATGCCATTTCTCACCTGTCGCCAGTACATGGCCCTGCGATCATTGTCCACTTCTGGTGAAATTTCAGCTCTTCTAGGAAGGGGATGCATTATGATAGCGTTGGGTTTCAGTATTTTCAAATGTTCCTTGGTAAGGTGGTACTTGCTATAATCGATTTGGGAAGATTCATTGGATTCATCATATTCATCTTGGATTCTTGTCATATAGATGGCATCTACTAAAGGAATGACCTCTTCCATATTTTCATGTTCTTCAAAGTAGATGTTGTTTTCTTTCAAGTAGTCTTTTAAATCATCCGCCATTTGCAGGGCCTTAGGGGCTACATAATAAATTTTGACACCTTCATAATTTTTCAAAAGGTAAGAAAGAGAGCGCACAGTTCTTCCCCTCAACAGGTCACCCACAAAGGCCACACTTTTGCCCTCGATGCCTCCATAATTCTCAAAGGAGCGGTGCAAGGTGTAAATGTCGAGCAAGGCTTGGGTGGGGTGCTGATCCTTTCCAGATCCAGCGTTGATCACTGAGACAGGACGCCCTGTATAATTTAGCATCAAAGCCACCTTTTCCACAAACCGTTCTTGTGGATGGCGCATAATAATTAAATCTACATAACTACTGAATGTCCTTATACTATCCTCCGGGGATTCCCCCTTCATTTCTGAAGATGTGGATGGGTCTCTTACCTCCGAGCATTTGATGCCCAAGATTTGGCAGGCCGACATAAAGGATAAAAAGGTTCGGGTCGAAGGCTGGACAAAATAAAGCATGGCCCTTTTATTATCTAGTAAAGACTGGAGAAATCTCATACCCCTATGCCCCTTAGCAATTCCTCTGGTTTTTGTGGCTAGTTCACACATCTCATCCAGGAATTTCCTATCAAACTGTTGTGACATAATGACATGAAAGATATTTCCATCTTTCAAAAAATAGGCCTTTTTCTCACTTCCTTTTAATTTTTCAAAATCCTCCCAGGCAATTTGCTTCATAATTACATCTTTGCTATATATACTGCAATGAATCAAGGACAGTGTAGTTTTTTGCCTTTACTTTGTCAAGCGGGATATGGCATTCACTGGCCTGATATTGATGAAGACTTGGGTACAGAAGGACTATTAAGGGGAGCACCGGCACCAGGCTGGTCGACGAAAGCCTAATCTTTTTGACAGGAGTTCACATATTTTGCTTGACAAAAGGATGTGAGTCAGTGTACATGGGCGTAAATCATTTTGTTCAACCTTTTCAGTTGAAAATGGCCTTTGTTATTAATGTAGTAAGTAACCCAAAAAACTGGGATTTCCGTGATAGAAGAATCTAAAAAAGGACTTTTGAGACTCCTAAAAGGTAAGGCATATTCCAAGGGATTCTTTAAGTTAACATCGGGGAAGGAAAGCAAGGAGTATGTAGACGGTAAAATGATAACTCTATCGCCTGAAGGAGCTTATTGGACTGCGGAGATTCTTTTAGACCTCATTGCTGAAGACAAGGTAGATGCTGTAGGTGGACTTATGATAGGGGCCGACCCAATTCTGGGAGCTCTAGCAGCAATCAGCTATCTTAAGAAGAAACCGATCTCTACCTTTATAGTCCGCAAAAAAATAAAGCCCCACGGCAAGCAAAAGTGGATTGAGGGACCAGTGCCAAAACGGGGAAGAGTTGTCATAATTGATGATGTAACTACCACCGGGGGATCAATTCTAGAGGCAATAAAAATAGTGAAGGAACATACCCAATGTGAAATTGTAAAGGTAATAACCTTGGTAGATAGACTTGAGGGGGCAAAGGAGAAATTAGAGAAGGAGGGATACCATCTCTTATCTATTTTTACTATAAACGACTTAAGAAATGCTGGAGGCGAGCACTTTGAACCTTCTCAAGAACCTACCGGAAAAAGAGCTACTAGTTTCTAGAAACTTCCATTAATCTTGAATCCCTTCAAGGTAAACTACAGTCATCTATTCTATATCTGAAGCCTTGACACAAATAACATCTGATGGCTGAATAGAATTGGTTAGAACACAGAGGCATAGATGATAGGTGAGAAATTTCTATTAGGAATCAATTATTGGCCTCGGTGTAAGGCCATGTATTGGTGGAAGGACTTTTCAGATACCGAGGTAGAAAGGGAGTTTAAGGAAATAAAATCCCTTAATCTTTCAATGGTCCGCATCTTTTTACTGTGGGAGGATTTTCAGCCAAATGCTTATGAGATCTATGGAAGGTCCCTTAAAAATCTAGAGATAGTTATGGAGATTGCAGAAAGTCTGGGTTTAAAGATTATGCCTACCTTGTTTGTAGGCCATATGAGCGGTGTAAATTGGGTTCCAGCTTGGGCGTTGTCGGAATCAGGGAGGTCTCCTTTCAGAACTATCACTCATGAGAGGGTTGTGGATAAGGAAATCGGTTATTTCTATAGAGATCATGACCTGCTTGAGGCCCAAATGAGGCTTATTAGAACCATAGTGCCCAAACTCACCATATATCCATCTCTTTTTGGCTGGGATGTGGGAAATGAGATAAGTAGCCTTTTATTGCCTAAGACCATAGAAGACCTTGATTTTTGGATAAAAATCCTATCCTCTGAGATAAAAGGGCTTGATCCTACTCATCCTATAACCATTGGACTATCTCAGGAAGACCTAGAGGTAGATAAAAATATCCGCCTTAAACTTCTCTCCGAATATTTGGATTTTCCCTCCATACATGGATATTCCATATACCCAAAATGGGTTGAAGACCCCTTGGATTATCACATTCCTCCATTTCTAAATCTCTTGACCGAGAGACTTGGGGGTAAAAAGGCCCTCCTGCAAGAGGTCGGTTTGGCTATCAAGAGAGATAGCCAGTGGATGGATTTCCTAAAAAGGAATTCTGTGGAGAGGATATATGTTGCAAATGAGGAGGAAGGGAAATCCTATTATCGGAACATCCTCAAGGTTTGTCATAGGATTGGTGCATTGGGAGTATTTATCTGGACGTTTTCGGATTATCCGGAGACCTTGAAGGATATGCCGCCATTTGATCTCTCACCCCATGAGTTATATTTCGGAATAACCAAGAGTGATGGGTCTCTAAAACTAGTAGCAGAGGTATTGACGGATTTTATGACTGAAGATGTGGTTAAGGAACTACCTGAAACCATATTTGACATTAATGAGGGGATGTATTTTCAAAATCCTTATGGGAATCTCATATCTCTATTTAAAAGATACAAGGAATATGTCCAAGAATTCCCTGAGACTTTCCAATCCTAAGTTCTCTTAGCTATCTTTAAGATATCCCTTACTTTAGCTACTACCTGGGATATGGTTATAGGCCTAAATAGCAAATGGATACCCACCTCCGGTTCAGGTAACCGTCCTTTATAAAGATGGCCTGTCAGTAAAACCACAGAAACCCGGTCTCTCAAAAGCTTAGCACCTTCTATGAATGAATCTATACATTCTGGGGGTTGATCCAGGGTGTCAAGGAGAATGACTTCAGGCTTATAAAAAGAAACTGTATCTATTAGGTCTTGGTTGGGTAGAAGGGTTTCCAGACTAAACACCTCTATCCCTGCTTCTTTTAAGGCAGCATATATTAACCTTCTTGAAGACAGCCTGTTGCTTATAAGAAGTACGTGGGCCTTACCAACATTCTTCATTTTTTAAGGAGCAAGCGGCTAAGGTTTGTTCTGGGCGGGATTTGTCTCTATAGATGGTAACCCCCTTTAAATTCATATCTAGGGCCATAAGATATACCTTCTTAACATCCTCGGGGGTAGAAGTGGCAGGAAAATTGACCGTCTTTGACACCGCATTCTCAGTATATTTTTGAAAGGCAGCCTGGATCTTAAGATGCCACTCTGGTGGTACATCCCATGCAGTCTGAAAGATATCTTTAGGAATAGGCCTTCTTTTCTTATGATAACGTTCATAAATAGGATGGGTTTCCTTTATGGCCGTATCAAGGATGTGCCTTTTTATTCTGAAGGCAAATACCGGTTCGATGCCACTGCTGACCCCTGCGATGATACTGATGGTGCCGGTAGGGGCGATGGTGGTTAAGGTAGCATTACGCCTTTTCTTAACTTTCTTGCTGGAATAAATGCTCTGTTCAAAGGCTGGAAAATTCCCCCTCTTTTCAGCCAGCTTAGTTGATGCCTCCACAGCACATTCATTGATATATGACATAATTTCCTCTGCCAAATTTACTGCCTTTTCACTTGCATAGGGTATTCCCAGAAGGATGAGCATGTCGGCAAATCCCATAACGCCAAGGCCGATTTTGCGTGTCTTCTTGGTCATTTCCTCAATCTGTCTGAGAGGGTAACGATTCACCTCGATAACGTTATCCAAAAAATGAACTCCAAGGTTAACCAATTCCCTCAGTCTTTGGTAGTTAATACCCTTTCCATTTATTATCTTGGTGAGGTTAATGGAGCCCAATGTGCATGATTCAAAGGGTAACAAGGGTTGTTCCCCACAGGGATTAGTGGCCTCAATATTCCCCAGAGCCGGGGTAGGATTAGAACGGTTTACTGCGTCAATAAAGAGAATGCCTGGATCTCCAGATTCCCAAGCACATTCTGCCATCATTTCAAGAATTTTTCTGGCAGACCTCCTACCTACCACCGATCCAGTACTAGGATGAATTAAGGGATAATCTTTACCTCTCTTTAGGGCCTTAATAAAGGTATCATCCACCGCTACAGACAGATTGAAGTTGCGGAATTGTCCTGGAAGTTCCTTGGCCTTTATGAATTCCTCAATGTCAGGATGAGTTACATGAAGAACTCCCATATTTGCCCCTCGGCGGGCACCACCTTGCTTTATGGTCTCAGTGGCCATATCAAAAACTCGCATGAAAGACACAGGACCACTGGATACACCGTGGGTTGACCGAACCGTATCGCCCTTGGGACGAAGCCTAGAAAAGGAGAACCCTGTTCCACCCCCACTTTGGTGGATGAGGGCGGTGTCTTTTACCGCCTCAAAGATGGATTCTAGGCTATCTTCGATAGGTATTACAAAGCATGCTGCTAACTGCCCCAAAGGCTTACCTGCATTCATAAGGCAGGGAGTATTGGGAAGGAAGGAAAGCGAAGTTAAGGCCTCTTCAAATTCTTGAGCAGTTTCCTCAACTGATGCCTGAGGATCAAATAATACATCTGCTAGGGCAATAGCATGAGCCACCCTACGGAATAGTCGCTCTGGGGTTTCCGAAATCTTTCCTTGCCTATTTCGCGAAAGGTAACGTTTCTTTAAAACCACTTCCCCTGTGGGTGTAAGAATAAGTTTTGCCATAAAAAATCCCTCGATTCTTTGCCCTATCTCCTCACTCTTTAAATAATCTTAGCATATCCCTTGCCTTTCGCATAATCTCCCTTTCTGTTTTAAATGACAGTATGTCCTCTGCTTCCTCCAGAGGTACCCATCTAACCTCATCTACCTCAAAATCGTGACCCTTCACATCTCCATCTAGAAACTTAAGAAGAAAGAAATATACCCTCTTAGAGATACGGCATTTTTCATCTCTACTGTAAAACCAGTAGTGAATATCACCCACCTTCTCTATAACTTCTCCCTTGAGACCTGTTTCCTCTTTAACCTCCCTTTGGGCTGTCTCTTCAAGAGTTTCTCCCTTTTCTACCCAGCCCTTAGGTAAACACCAGACCTTTTCCCCCTTTTGTGTGGTTCTTGAGGTAAGGGCTACAAGCACCTGATTATCCCTCCTTCGATAAATAATACCACCAGATGAAATCTCTCGCTTAGTCTTGACCATGGATATGCGCCTCCTGATAAGTGGGATAGATTCTTATATCACCTAGGTGGACAATCCTGACCTTTCCTAAATTCTGAGGACTCAAAGGAGTTAGTATGTGTAAGTAATGGTCTTTTGGATTA
>DTXE01000563.1 GCA_012962595.1 Syntrophaceae bacterium
CCTTGAAATCGTCTATATACTTAATGTCCTTCTCCTTGAGTTCCGGATTATTTGAAACTAATTGCGAATATTTTTCATATGCGACGTTAAAATCCTTGATCTTGACGTCAATTTCCTGTTCATCGCTGAACTGCAGTTTATTCCAGAATTTCTTTGAGAAGACGCTGTTAAATCCTTCTACCTGTCCGTTATTCCATGGGCTTCTCGGCGCTATGTACAAGGGATAAACGCCCAGATTAAGCAGGAAGAACGTAAGTTTGCCCAGGTGCCTCACGTGTGGCAAATTAGCCCCGAATGCGGAATCGTTATCTATTTTCAATACTTCCGGGATGGGGTGCGTCCTCCAGATTTCTTTTAATGCCGCTATCGTCTCTTCAGTCGTCTGCCCCTCAATTCTTGTTACTAATCCCTGCTTTTGCGGGCGAATATATTTGCAAGAGAGGAAATTAATTCTGTCGTCTGAGCCTTTGAGATACTTCGGGCCGATAAAATCAATGCTCATCATGCTTTTGCCTAATTTTGTCAGCGTATATCCAGGAGGTATGGAAACAGGCAATGTCAAAACAGGCAGAAAAAGAGAGAAGGGTGGCCTATTTCCATATCCCATTTTGCGAGACTTACTGCTTATTTTGTGGCTTTTATCAGAATGCCTATAACCCTCGGGAGGAAGAGCGTTATATAAATTCCTTGATACGGGAGTTAGAAATGGTTGCTGATGCCCCGGCTATCAAGACCCATCCCTTTCATGCCGTCTACTTAGGAGGGGGTACACCTACCTCCCTAAGTGCCACTAATCTCTTAAGACTCCTAAAGGCCATCAATAATGCGTTACCCTTGGCTAACGATTGTGAGATAACCGTTGAAGGCAGAATCCATCATTTTTCGGATGAAAAGCTATTCGCCTGCTTGGAGGGTGGGGCTAACCGCCTTTCCCTAGGGGTTCAAAGTTTTAACACCTTAGTGCGAAGGAAGATGGGGCGCGTACATCCGGAAGAGGAAATAATAGAGAGACTCAAATACATTAATGGTCTTGATCAAGCGGTAATAGTCATAGATCTTATCTATGGACTACCCTATCAAAGTATGGAGGTATGGGAGAAAGATGTGAAACAATATATAGACCTGGGAATAGATGGCGTAGACTTATATCAGCTTAATATATATAAAGGGGGAAGGTTAGAGCAGGCCGAAAAAGAGGGTCTTATTCCGCCGCCAGCACAAATCCCTATGCAGGCAGATATGTTTGCCAGAGGGGTAGATATAATGAAGCAGGCAAGGTATATCAGGCTTTCCATGAGCCATTGGGCAAAAACTACCAGGGAAAGGAATATTTATAATATCCTAGCCCGAGGGGGTAGGGTATGTGTACCATTTGGTTCTGGTGCTGGTGGATGGTTACAGGGATATTTCTTCTACCAGGATAATAAATTGGAGGGCTATTACCACAGAGTGGAAAGAGGAGAAAAACCTATTGCTCTGTGCATGAAGTGGCCCGAATACAATGACCTTTTTAGGGACATAGTGGGAGAAATAGATTGGAAGGGTACTTGTAATTTGAGAGCCACGGGAGAAGTATATGGCCTTGATCTAGAGCGGATATTCTCACCACTTCTTGAACAATGGGAAAGGGTAGGCCTGATTAAAATGGACAATGGCTGGATGGACCTAACACTGGCAGGTGAGTTCTGGCATGTAAATGTGTGTCAAGGACTAATTGATTATTTTATGCTGGCAAAAAGGGAAATAAAAGGGGGCTGATGATATGAAGGCTTTGATTGTCTATGGAGGCAAATATGGCTCTACCAAAGTAATCTCAGAATGGATAGCAGAGAGACTAAGCTTTGATACTGTGATAAGAGATGCAAAAGATGCCCCTTCTCCTGGAGACTTTGATTTAGTCCTCTTGGGCTCAGCCATTTATGAAGGAAAATTTATGCCAGAGGTAAATACCTATATAGATAAGCACATAAATACCTTGGAAGAGAAGAAAAAGGTGATATTTGGGGTGTGCTTAGATACCAAGGGTGTGTTTGTAAAAGGAAAAATACATGGGGGATGGGAATATATTATGCCTATAATAAAAAAATTTAAAAATCCTCCTTTGCACGCAGGGCTTTTGCATGGGGAGATCAATCCATCTAAGCTTAGCTCAGAGGATTACAAGCGATTAATGCACTTTTATAATAAAATACTTGGTAAAAACTATTCTGCTGTCCCCTACAGGACCAAGATGAATAAGGAAGAGGTGTGGGAGTTTGCAGAAAAAATAATCAATAAGTTAAAGGGTAAAGTTTACTGAGCCAAACATTGCAAGGCCTTAAAAGGCTGGTCTTTCCTAGCCGGCTCTTGACAGAGTATCAAGGCGAAATTATAAAATAAAATATGCTTAAATTACAGCAGTTTAATGATGAACAGTTAAGAGTCCTTGCTCATGCTGTGGAAATTGCTGAAGATGTAACCAGCAATTATTACAAGATATCTTTCAACCAATGGAAACGACACCGCTATGACATCAAGACACTGGCACATTTGAAAAAAGATGAGATTACCTACGAGGCCTTTGCCCAAATTACACGCTATATTTGGAATCCAAGTCAAAAATTTCGGGGAGGCCAACAGTTTGACTATTATAAAATCTGCCTCCAGGACCATGTGATCCTGGAGGCCTTGGCACGTGAATCAGAACTGAAGTTGTTGCCCTTGGCGGCTTACATTGTGACCCATGAATTGGTCCATGTGATCCGCTTTTCAAAATTTTTACAAAACTTTCAGGCCTCTCCCACCGAACAGATGAAAGAAGAGGTTCTAGTTCATGCCATTACCTTAGAGATGCTTGGTAAAGTAAAACTACCTGGCCTAAATTATGTGCTTAACTCATATTATGCCTCCTGCCAAATGGAGAAATTTTCAGAACGCTAACTTTTTCTGGAAAAGAGGTATTGACAAAGGAGAGGTCAGAGTTATATTTTAGTAAAATCAAAAATATCCTAGAAAGGGAAGGAATTAAACGGTGCCCATCTACGAGTATGAATGTACCAAATGTGGTAAAATTGCAGAAGTTATGCAAAAATTCTCTGATCCACCCTTAACAGAGTGCCGCCATTGCCATGGAAAGCTACGCAAACTGATTTCTATGAGCACCTTTCATCTGAAGGGTACGGGTTGGTATGTTACCGATTATGCAGGCAAGAAACCACACAGTGAGAAGGATGTCTCTCACAAAAAGACTGATGGAGGAAAAACAGAAAAGACTACCAAGCCAAGCACCACAAAGTCCGAGGATTAGGTTTATCTAACACCTTTAAAAAATAAGGCTGATGGCAAGCTCGGCCTTTTTTATTCGCTATTGTCCCATCTATCAATATCCTGTCCCCAAAATTTATCCTTGCAGGTTGGAGGTTTAAGGCAACTGCCTGGAGCCTCCAACCTTCAGCCTCAGACCGGCGGTGCAATCAGTAAGATATATATTATGCCTTCTTGATTTTTCTTTGCCTTCATAGTATGAACCGCTAAAAAGAAAATTTTCGGAAGGAGAGAAATTTCAGCATGAAACCCTCATGATCCTCAGGGCCACAAGGAAACATGAAAATGGAATATAGGCAGGGATTGCAATTCAAAATACCAAATCCCAAATCTCAAACAATGTTTGGTATTTGATGCTTGGGATTTGGAATTTAAACAAGAGGAGCTAGCAAAAAAGAAACCCTCCTGCC
>DTXE01000564.1 GCA_012962595.1 Syntrophaceae bacterium
TGATCCTAAAGAAGTCTTAGATAAAATCAAAAAAATAATTTAAAAATAAAATGGCTAAAATTTTGATTGTCGAAGACGATAAATTCTTACGTGAGTTAATAGTGAGAAAATTAAAAAAAGAAGGTTATGAAATTTTTGAAGTGGTAGACGGAGAAGAAGGGTTAAAAAAAATTAAGGAATTAAAACCAGATTTAGTTTTACTAGATTTAATTTTACCTACTATCGATGGCTTTGAGGTTTTAAGTAAGAAAAAAGATGATCCTGAAATAAAAAAAATTCCAGTGATAATTCTTTCAAATTTAGGCCAAAAAGAAGACATTGAGAAGGGTTTAAGACTGGGAGCAGTTGATTATTTAGTAAAAGCAAGTTTTACTCCTCAAGAAATCGTCCAAAAAATTAAAAACCTCCTCGAGTAATGCCAGAACTTCCAGAAGTAGAGACAACAGTTAGAGATTTAAAAAAAGCTCAGCCTAAAATTTTAGGAGCTTTAATTTTAGATGTTTGGTCAGATGCCAAAAATTTAATTAAAAAGCCAAAAAGTTTTTCAGCTTTCAAAAAAGAAATTTTGAAAAGAAAAATTTTGAAAATTTGGCGGAGAGGAAAAAACATTATTTTCACTTTAGATAGAAAAAACCTCTTAATTCATCAAAAGCTTACTGGTCATTTGCTTTATGGAAAATGGGAAAAAAAAGGGCAAGAATGGGTTTCTCAAATCAAAGGACCTTTAGCTGAAGATCCAATGAATAGATTTTTACATTTAATTTTCTTTTTAGACAACAAATATCAATTAGCCCTTTCTGATTTAAGAAAATTTGCCAAAGTTGAAATTTTATCAGAAAAAGAATTAAAAAAAGAATTGTCAAAAATAGGACCTGAGCCTTTAGGCAAAGAAAAGTTTCTGGAGCATATAGCAAAAACACTAAAGATTACTATAAAAACATGGCCAAAGGGAAGACCTTGGAAGGTCAAAAATAGGATATGTCCCTATTCATACCTAGTCAAATTTTGGGATTTTATATAGTCCGAGAAAAGGAGCACATTTCTATGGAGCGGGAGAAACCAGATGGAAGCAAACCCCCTTGACTATGCCAAATCATCCAACGGCTAACGCCTAAATTGTTTCCTGAATCCTAAAGTGGTTATATACCTGTTCAGCCACCTTCCGGTTATTCTGTAGTGCTTTAGCCAACTGGGAAACTGTGGCATTTTTAATTCCTTCTACGCTGCCGAAGTGTCTTAAAAGCAACCTTTTCCGCTTTTTACCCACACCGGGTATGTCATCTAATACCGATTTTAGGGTTGTTTTTTTGCGGAGCCTCTTGTGATAAGAAATGGCAAACCTGTGCGCCTCATCTCTAATCCTCTGAAGCATATGGAGCACGGATGAATTCTTACTTAAAATTATGGGATTTTTCCTTTCTGGTCGATATATTTTCTCTGGACCCCTTTCCTCCTTGGCTAAGCTGACTACATCTGGCATACGGGGAAGCCCCAGCATTTTTAATAGAGAAACAGCAATATTAAGCTGGCCTTTTCCTCCATCCACCACAACCAGATCCGGAATATCCTCATCTTGAATCTTACTATACCGTCTTTTTATGACCTCATTCATCATACTATAATCGTCCGGTGTCTCCACGGTTTTAACCCTGAAACGGCAGTATTTAGATTTGATAGGCTCACCATCCTTAAAAACCACCATGGAGCCCACAGCTAGGGTTCCATGGATGTTTGAGATGTCAAAGCATTCAATATGTCTGGGAAGATAATTGAGCAAAAGTTTATCTTTAATCTTCTCCAGAAGCTCCTCCCCTTCTGTACCAATTCTTGTTTTGAAGCTACCTTCTGCATTTTCTACGGCCATCTTTACTAGATGGTGTTTATTTCCCTTTTTGGGTACCACAATTTGGACATTATGTCCCTTCAATTCAGAAAGCCATTCCTCCAAAATCTCTTGATCCTCAACAGGGTGGGAGATGAGTATCTCATGGGGAATAAATCTACCCTCCCCATAAAACTGCTTCAAAAAGGATGATAGGACTTCACTTGGAAGGGAGCTAGAGCTCTTAAAATTAAAGCTTCTACCCCCTATCATAACCCCATTACGTATGAAGAGGACGGATACCTCTGAAATAGCCTCTTCTGCATAGAAGCCAATCACATCCTGATCTAGGAAATGGGTGGAGACAATAACCTGCTTTTCCAGGGTTTTTTCAATGGCACGAATCCTATCTCTATATCTGGCTGCCTCTTCGAAGCGTAGGTTTTTTGCAGCTTCTTCCATCCTGCCTTTAAGCTGTCTAATGAGGTCGCGACCTCTCCCTTGGAGGAATAGTATTAAATGATTCACTATCTCTCTATACTCCTTGGCATTTATGGGTAAACAGCATGGGGCTAAGCAACGGTTCATCTGGTATAAAAGGCAAGGTCTGCTTCTTAGCCTGAAGTCTCTATCTTTACATTGCCTAATAGGAAAAATCTCGTGAATAAGCTTCAGTGTCTGTCTCACCGCCTTTGCTGAGGAGTAGGGTCCAAAATACAGGGCACCATCCTTTCCGATTCTGCGTACTATAGAAAGCATGGGATATTCTTCACGTAAATCCAGTTTAAGGCAAAGGTAATTCTTATCGTCCTTTAACACCACGTTATATTTGGGCTTATGTCTTTTGATGAGGCTGCATTCCAGAATCAAGGCCTCCTTTTCTGTCTGAGTCAGTATATACTCAAGATTATATACCTTAGATACCAGGGCTCTAATTTTGGGGCTGAGTACCTTTCGGTCTGTAAGATAAGAGGAGATTCTCTTTTTGAGATTCCTGGCCTTACCTATGTAAAGGACAGATCCCAATTTATCTTTCATGAGATAAACGCCAGGCCTTGATGGAATCTCCTTTAGACTTTTATCAATCTCATTAACCATGCGTGCCCTCATATTGCTCCAAGGCCTTTTTTTCTAAGTGTTTGATCCTGTCCCTAATGGCAGCTGCCTTCTCAAATTCAAGTTTTTTGGCAGCATCCTTCATCTCCTTTTTGAGACGCTCAATTAACCGGGGGAAATCTGTGACATCATAGATTGCTTCCGGTTCCCTCATCACGGGAACCGTATAGTAATCAGCCTCATAAACAGAGGATAAAATGTCTCCTATGGACTTTTTGATAGTTTCGGGAGTTATGTGGTGAGCCTTATTAAATTGTCCTTGAATTCTCCGCCTACGTTCGGTTTCATCCACACACTCCCTAATAGAAGAGGTTACTGTATCGGCATAGAGTATCACCTGGCCAGCCACATTTCTCGCTGCCCGGCCAGATGTTTGTATCAGGGATCGCTCAGAACGTAGGAATCCCTCTTTATCTGCATCTAGAATAGCCACTAAGGAAACCTCAGGAATATCCAAGCCTTCCCTAAGAAGGTTAATGCCTATGAGGACATCAAATACCCCTAGTCTTAAGTCTCTTATAATCTCAACCCGCTCAATGGTTCCGATATCTGAATGGAGGTATTTGGTCTTTATGCCCAAATCTGCATAGTATTCCGTAAGATCCTCGGCCATCCTCTTGGTCAAGGTGGTTACTAATATCCTTTCTCCCCTCTTTACCCTCAGCCTAATTTCATTAAGAAGATCGTCCACCTGATTCTTGGCAGGCCTTACCATAACCTTGGGATCCATGAGACCTGTGGGACGAATGATCTGTTCTACCACCTTTCCATCCGCCTTGCTCAGCTCGTATTCTGCCGGTGTGGCTGAAACATATATTACCTGATTTACCCTATCCTCAAATTCCTCAAAAGTAAGAGGGCGATTATCTAAGGCACTTGGTAAACGAAAACCGTATTCTACCAATGTTTCCTTTCGAGACCGGTCTCCTCTATACATCCCTTGAAGCTGGGGTATAGAGATATGGCTTTCATCGATGAAAAGTAGAAAATCAGAGGGAAAATAGTCCATTAAGGTGGGAGGTGGCACTCCAGGTCTTCTACCATCAAGATGTCGGGAATAGTTTTCTATACCGTGGCAGTATCCCAGCTCTCTCAGCATCTCCAGGTCAAAATTGGTACGCTCCTTTATCCTTTGAGCCTCAATTAGTCGGTTTCGAGCTTCAAAAAACTTTATCCTCTCCTTTAGTTCAAGCCGGATGTCATAAATGGCACGTTCTAATGTACCCCTAGGTGCTACATAATGGCTGCCAGGATATATGTTGATTCTCCTTAAGGTTTTTAAGGCCGTTCCCTTCAGGGGATCTATCTCCTGAATGGATTCAACTATGTCCCCAAAGAAATTGATCCGAATGGCCCTATCCTCTTCATAAGCGGGAAAGACCTCCACCACATCACCTCTTACCCTGAAGGTACCACGGTGAAAGTCATAGTCATTCCTTACATATTGAATTTCGACCAAACTTTTAAGTACATCATCTCTTGCTTTCTCCATATCCGGTTCAAGATATAACACCATCCCATGATAAACCTCAGGGGAACCCAAGCCATATATACAGGATACGCTGGCCACGATAATGACATCCCTTCGAATCAGGAGTGAATGGGTAGCCGAGTGTCTCATCCGGTCTATGGCCTCATTTATAGAGGCATCCTTGGCAATATAGGTGTCCGACTGAGGGATGTATGCCTCAGGTTGATAGTAATCGTAATAACTCACAAAGTACTCCACGGCATTTTCTGGAAAAAGTGCTTTAAATTCGGAGTAAAGTTGAGCAGCAAGGGTCTTGTTAGGGGCAATCACCAAGGTGGGCCTTTGCACCTGCTCAATTATATGAGCCATGGTAAAGGTTTTGCCAGAACCGGTTACCCCCAGAAGAACCTGGTGCTTGAGGCCATCCAGGACACCTTTACTTAAGGATTGAATGGCCTTAGGCTGATCACCTTTAGGTACAAATTCTGAAATCAGTTTAAATCTTTCCATGTCTATAATTAACTTTTTAACACTTGCACTATCCTTTTAGGAGGGTGCCAGGGTTAAACCACTCTCCATGTAGTCTTCTCTGGACCATCTTCAAGCAAAATGCCTCTTTTTGCCAGTTCTGCTCTTATCTTATCTGCTCGGGCCCAGTCCTTTTCCCTTCTGGCAAGGTTTCTCTCTTCTATCTTTGCCTCAATCTCGCTTACATCTATATTAAGTAATCTTAGCTTTCTCGCCCTTTGGTCTTCTAAATATTGGGCAGGTTCTGAGACCAGAATGCCCAAGATATGGCCTAATTTCCCAAATTGTTTTTTCCCATAGGATAATATAGAAAGAAAGATAGAATCCTCTTTTTGTGGATAAAGATCCATAAATCGATTTAAGGCCCTAGCCGCATCAAACATATGACCTATTGCTAAGGCGGTATTAAAATCGTCATCCATGGCGCATTCAAATTTGACCGGTAATTCCTTTAATTTCTCATATATCTCCCTCTCATCTCCTTTTAGCTCCACCCTATCCAGAGGCAATTCTTCTTTAAGACCAACAAGGGAGTCATCTATGGCCTTCAATGTTTTATAGAACCTCTCAAGTGCCGCCTCAGTTTCATTTATGATTACATCAGAAAAATCCAGGGGGCCTCGATAATGATGAGAAATAAGAAAGAGGCGAATCACTTCAGGGTGATATATCCTCAGAGCCTCTTGAATGGTAAAGATATTCCCCAGAGATTTAGACATCTTCTCTTTATTTATATATACAAACCCATTATGTATCCAATAGCGTGCAAGCACTTTACCAGTAGCTGCTTCGGACTGGGCAATTTCATTTTCGTGGTGAGGGAAGATCAAATCCTGCCCTCCCCCATGGATATCAAAGGTATCCCCCAGATATTTACTTGACATGGCAGAGCATTCAATATGCCAACCCGGCCTTCCTTTGCCCCAAGGGCTTTCCCACGCAGGCTCACCAGGTTTACTCTCTTTCCATAAGGAAAAATCAAGGGGGTTTCTCTTTCGAGTATCAACTTGTACCCTGGCACCTGCCTCAAGTTCTTCCAGTTTCTTTCCGGACAACTTTCCATAGCCAGGAAAGGTATTAACGGCAAAGAAGACATCACCATCGGCCTGGTAGGCATGGTCTTTATGTATGAGCTTTTGAATTGTATTAATCATGTCCTGTATATGATCAGTGGCCCTTGGCTCTATAGTGGCCCTCTCAACCCCTAGGCCATCCATATCCCTATGAAACCCTTTAATGTGTCTCTCAGCTATAACCTGCCAGTTTTCTCCTTCCTCATTAGCCCTCTTGATGATTTTGTCATCTATGTCGGTAAAATTTCGAACATAGGTCACATCATATCCTTTATGTCTTAGATACTTGACAATGACGTCAAACACCACCGCGCATCTGGCATGACCCATATGACATCGGTCATATACGGTAACACCACACACATACATATTAACCTTACCAGGGATTATGGGAGTAAATACCTCCTTTGTCTTGGTTAGGGAATTATAGATTCTTAGGGCCATGAATCCCCCACGATATTTATTTTAACTCTCTTTACAAGGATAGATGGGTTAGAAAGGAAATATCATTTGCCAAAGGTCTTGATATATTCTACCAAAGAGGTAATTTCATCTTTGCTTAAAGGGCCACCATGTTTCTTGCTGAAGCCAGGCATGGGGCTTCTGGGGATTCCATCCGTAATAGCCCTTTCTATGCAATTTTCTTCCTTCACCCCCATTTCCAGCAGCCCCAAAGCACTTTTACCATCTTCCCCGTGTCCATGACAGTATGCGCAGATGGCCTTGTAGAGCTCGCCTCCCAGCTTGCCTTTCCCTGGTTCCACATGGCAGGAGGTACATTCAGGATCAAAGATGGTCTTACCTTCGGTCTTATGGTAAATGATATTTGCAGCAATGCTCAAAATCACCTGGGGATTTCTATTATCGTTAGAAAAAACGGAGATATGTTTTTTAATAAGTCCCTTTTTCCCAGAGGTGTTTATTTTAGCGGTAATCCGTCCCGCTTCCCCGGGTTTCAGGTGGCTTAGACTAACCACTGAGGTAGTACATCCACAGGAAGGAACTACTCGCTCAATAATCAACGGGGCATCTCCCACATTTTTGAAATTAAAGGTGCACTCCAGGATATCCTCTTCTTCTACCTTCCCAAAATCATGTTCTAAGGTGTCAAATTGAATCCTTGGTCCCTCAACCTCAGAAGCAATCGACCATTTAAGGAAGAGGACTAGCCCCATCACCATGAATCCCATAAATATCTTCTTTTTCAAACCTTCCCTCCCATGTAGGGTATTATAGTAAGTTAGCAAATTTGGAAATAGATTTTCAACCAAATATTCTGGCCCTATTACTTAGAATAGGCTGCGCAGGCATTTTCAGACTCCCAGACGGCTACCTTGCTTATATGAACGTTTGGGGTATCTAGACTTTTGTTCAACTTATCAAAGATAAATTGGGCAATATTTTCCGAGGAAGGATTCTGATGAGCAAAGGCAGGAAGCTCGTTTAAGTATTGGTGATCCAATTCTTTTAAAACTTCCTGGGTCTTCTGCTTAATGATCCCAAAATCAAGAACCAGTCCCACCTTATTAAGTGAGGAAGAGGTAACATACACCTCAACTTTCCAATTATGACCATGCAGTCTCTCACAGTTGCCTTCAAAGTCTTTAAGCCTATGAGCTGCTGAAAAATGGGAGACCACCTTCAACTCATACATGGATTAACCTCTAGTCCGGAGTATCTTAAGCCTATTTTTCATCTTTTGGCATAGGTTCTGTATATCTACTTGGAGGTCAGCTATACTTTGGTGGCGTCTGTTATAGAGTGTAGTTAGCTCCCCTAGCCAGTATTCTAGAATCTCTATCTCCTTTTGCACAAGGCTACTTTCTAACCTTTCTCTCATCTGCCTTATGAATTTTTGGTCTATATTATCTTCTGACATAGTATCTCTTCCAGGGTAATAGATATTTGGAGTTTCTTAAAAATCCTGATCAGTTTCCATGGACTTTCATTCTCCTCTTTTTCAAATGTCCATGAGTTTTAGTGGGCGGACCTTGGCTATGTGGATATAGTCCTGATCATCATGGAGGAGGATTAGGTCGTAATCGAGTGTGTTTTGAGCAATGAGACAATCAATGATGCTTGATACAGTTATACCCTTTCGGCGGCAATCCAGATATATCTTGGCGGCGTCTTCGTAAAAGGCTACCTCGCTCCTGAAGGAGTAGAACTTTTGGCTTCCCAGAAACTCTTTCAATATCCTGAATTCCTTGGGGTCCTTTGCTCCTTGAAGAACTTCTACATAGATGATTTCATTTATTCCGTAGGGAATTCCCTGATCAATGAGAAATTGGAGCCTTTCTGTAAATACATTTTTTCTTCCCCGCAGATAATGGATCAAAGCCGATGTATCTACTAAATACACCTCAGATGACCCTGTTTCTCAATTTCTTATAATCGTATCCCTTAGCGAATTTTATCTTACCCCGGATTTCCGTTAGATCTTTTCGTTTTCGTGTGGCCACAAATTCCTTTAGGGCTTCATGGATAAGTTCCTTCTTTGTCTTTACCTTGGATAACCTGAAAGCTTCCTGTAGAAGATTATCATCTAATACTATATTGGTTCGCCCCAAATTTAACACCCCCTATGGTGTAAAAATATACACACAATTAAGTGTTTGTCAATCTTCTTTGATTCAAATCTTTCAGATTGACCCAATAAGGTTTAGGTTTTCTTGGGGAAAATTCTTACTAAAAGGGTACTTAACTCATAAAGAAGCCACAGTGGACCAGCCATAAGTAGCATGTTTACAATGTCAGAGGTAGGAGTAAATATAGCCGCACCTATTGCTATCAGCAGGATGGCATATTTACGAAAAGATGAAAGCATCCTGTAGTTAATCATTCCTACCCGACCTAAGAATAGTAAAATCAGGGGCATTTGAAAAAACAACCCCATACCAAATATCATTACGGTGCAAAAGGACATGTATTTCTGGATGGAAATCATAGGTTCAATGGACTGGCCACCAAGTTTTATTAAAAACTTTATTCCCTGAGGTAGAAGAATTGCATAACTTAGAAATGCACCAAGAAAATAGAGCATGCATGCAGAAACCGAAAGTAGAAGCGCATATCTTTTAGGATGGGTAAGAAATCGGGAAGTTAAAATGTAGCTAAGTCTGGCAAAAAGATAGGGCATAGCAAAAAATAGCCCTGTAGAGATGCCTATCCCTATCTTAACAAAAAAGGCCTCTGGTAATTTATAAAAAGCAAGGGTTCCACTATAGGGTTTTTGAAGATATTTTATTATGACATCGGAAAAGATATAAGCTACAATGCTTATAACCAATGCTATTAGAAGAAACCTTATTACCCGATGGCGAATTTCCTCTATGTATTGAGTAGTTCCTTTAGCCTCCATATCTCTCTTTATTGAGACAGGCAAAGATTAGTCATTTTCAGATAACATCCATTATGAAAATGGTCAAGCTTCACCCCACCGGACTTTCCTCAAAAATTTTGTGTAACTCATTGATAAATCTGGAATTTAGTTTTAAGGGATGTGGATTCATGTTTTTCGCTCAGAAGCACAGTTTCTGGACAGC